>JBILTI010000017.1:0-10388 GCA_044371595.1 Bacteriovoracaceae bacterium | reverse complement strand
GAAAGATTCAGTTCTATTTTATCGTGCTGATTACGGTCCTCGCGTCTTATATCTGGACAGTAAATATTTAAGTTTTTCTTCATAGAGAGAGGTTCGTTGTGAACGGAATTTTGAATTGGATTTTATGGTTACCGGTCATCGGGATGGTGGCCGTGCTGTTAACGCCGAAGGCGAAGGAAAACGCCATCCGCCTGGCCACCCTCGCGACGACGACGGCCACCCTGGCCCTGTCGGTGATCCTGTACCTTAACTTCGACACGACGACGGCGGACATGCAGTTTGTGGTGAAGGTCCCATGGATCGAACAGTTCCACATCAACTACTTCCTCGGGATCGACGGCATAACCATGCTGATGACCTTCCTGAACGCGCTCCTCTTCTTCATCTGTACCCTTTCGTCGTGGACGGTGGAGAAGAGTGTGAAGTCGTACTTCGCGCTCCTCCTCATGCTCCAGTCCACGGTCTTCGGCGTCTTCTTCGCCCTCGACTTCTTCCTCTTCTACGTCTACTGGGAAGTCATGCTCCTTCCGATGTTCTTCCTGATCGGGATCTGGGGCGGCGAGAACCGCGAGTACGCGGCGATCAAGTTCTTCCTCTATACCTTCTTCGGTTCGATCTTCATGCTCGTCGGTATCATCGCGCTCTACTACGCGACCGGAAAGGGCGTTGATTCTTTCAACATCCTCGCGCACCAGGGCGGGAAGTTCACCGAGCTGACCGTCAACGTTTTCGGCCAGACCCTCTCCTTCGAAACGCTCTTCTTCTGGTTCATGTTCCTCGGCTTCGCAATCAAGGTTCCGGTGTTCCCGTTCCACACGTGGCTTCCGCACGCCCACGTTCAGGCGCCGACGGCGGTTTCCGTGATCCTCGCGGGCGTACTCCTGAAGATGGGTACCTACGGGTTCCTCCGGATCGCGTTCCCGATCTTCCCGCAGGCCGCCGTCGAATCGTCGACGATCGTCGCGGTCCTCGGCCTCATCTCGGTCATCTACGGAGCCTTCTGTGCTATGGCCCAGGACGACGTTAAGAAGCTCGTCGCCTACTCCTCCGTTTCGCACATGGGCTTCGTTATGCTCGGCCTCGCCGCGATGACCACGCAGGGAATGAACGGCGCCGTCCTCCAGATGTTCAACCACGGAACCTCGACCGCGATGATGTTCTTGCTCATCGGGATTCTCTACGAGCGTTCGCACCACCGTTGGATCGTTAAGCCCGACGGCTCCAAGGGCTACGGCGGTCTCTCGACGAAGCTTCCGAAGTATACGACGGTCTTCATCATCGGAATGTTCGCCTCCCTCGGCCTTCCGGGTCTCTCGGGGTTTATCTCCGAGGCGCTGATCTTCCTCGGGATCTACCAGCGCTTCACGACGATCACGGTGATCGCCGTCGTCGGTCTCCTGATTGGCGCCGCGTACCTCCTCTGGATGTTCAAGCGGATGTTCTTCGGCGAAGTTAACCCGGAGACCGAAGAGTACGACGACATGAACGCCCGCGAAGTTTTCTACATGATCCCGCTCTGCCTGTGCGTGATCGTGTTCGGTATCTTCCCGGGCCCCCTCCTCAATGTGATGAAAGCGTCCGTCGGACAACTCGTCGACCTGTTGAGCAAGTTTTAAGCGAGGTTTCTTGTGATTGACCAATTACTCGGTTTCGTAACTTACTACTGGCCGGAGATGATCAGCGTCGTCCTGATGATGACGCTCCTGGTCGCCGAAGCCATGGTAAAAGATGAGACCGCCCCGCGGACGAAGATTCACGTTTACACCCAGCTGATGCTGGGCCTCGTCCTCGCTAACCTTTTCATGAACCTCGGGGAAAAGCCCCTCCACATCTTCCACAACGCCGTCACGATCGACCCATTCAGCACGCTGATAAAGATCATCATGACTGCGGGAACGATGGGTGCGGTGTTCCTGAGTCACATCTCCCGGGACATCTACGCGAACCTGAAGTCCGAGTTTTCGGTGATGGCGGTCGGCGTGCTCATCGGCGGCATGCTCCTCGCTTCGGCGAACAACATGCTCACGCTCTACCTGGGGATCGAGATCCTTTCAATCTTGTCCTACGTCCTGAGCTCCTTTAAGCGGGACGAAGCGACGTCCACCGAGGCCGGCATGAAGTACGCCCTGTACGGCGGCCTCTCCGCCGGGGTCGCCCTCTTTGGAATGTCTCATCTCTACGGCGTCTTCGGATCGATCCAGTTTGTCGAAATGATCGACAAGCTTTCCGCCCTCGCCGGGCCGAACCTCGCGATCGTCCTCGTATCGTTCCTGATGTTCTTCGTCGGGATCGGTTACAAGATCTCAGCGTTTCCGTTCCACATGTGGACCCCGGACGTTTACCAGGGATCCCCGATTCCGGTCACGTCGTTCTTTGCGATCGTTCCGAAGATGGCCGGCGTCGCGGCGCTTGTTCGGGTGTCCTTCGTATTCTTGAACGAGGGGTCTCCGCTGACCGTTTCCTGGATTGGTCTCGTGCTGGTGATCGCCGCCATGACGATGACCGTTGGGAACGTCACAGCGATCGGACAGAGCTCCGTCAAGCGGCTCCTCGCGTTCTCCTCGATCGGCCACGTGGGGATGATGATCCTCGGCGTCGTCGTAATGAACGAGGTCGGCGTTCAGGCGATCCTCTTCTACGGGATCACGTACTTCTTCATGACCCTGATTGCCTTCTACGTTACGTCCTGCTTATCCGACATGTACGGTACAGATTCCTATGACGTCTTCCGGGGCCTAGTCTATAAGCACCCGGCGATGGCGATCATCATGGCCGGGGTTCTCTTCTCCCTCGCCGGTATGCCGCCGTTCTCGGGCTTCGTCGCGAAGTTCAACATCTTCGCTGTCGTGATCGAGAAGAAGCACTACGGAATCGCGCTGGTCGCGGCAATCAACTCGGTCATCGCCCTCTACTATTACATGAAGCTCGCGAAGACGATGATCTTCGGCCAGGCCGACGGCGAGGAGCGGGTTCTCTCGTTCACGGTCGGGAACCAGGCCGTCATCATCGCGCTCTTTATCCCGGTTCTCTTTCTCGGGATTTTCTGGGATTCGGCGATGACCCTCGCCGGTAACGCACAGATTTTCATTAAGTAATCTCACGATGGGGAGGATCTTCCTCCCCATTTTGTTTTCTCCCTAAATATCTAAAATCCCTTATAATTAATGCTATGACTAAATACCGCCTTCGGCTTTCTAATGGCCGGGTCATAGGTCCGTTTGAGAAGCACGAGCTTTACGAGCTTAAGGCCCGCGGACGTATCCGGGGAACCGAAGAAGCGCAGGTCTTTCCGCTTGGAAACTGGGAGCCGCTCGATCGGTTCGACTTCTATGGTGAGCTCCAGGACGGCGACCGGACGCGGCCGGGGGCGCCGCCCGCAGCGAAGGCCGAAGAGACCTTCATGATCGACCTCGCACAGCTCCGCGGCCATAAGCAGGAGAAGGAACTCGAGGAATACGAGCAGGAAACGGTTCCGCCGATCGAGCAGCTAACCGAGACCGTTCGTTTCGCCCCGGAGACCCCGGCGCCCGCGACGCCGGCGCCGACCTCGGAGCTACCGTCGGTCGACCTCCTCCTAGAGACGAAGCCGAGCGATGAATTCTACTTCGAACTCGAGATCGACGGCGAGGCCGTGCCCCCCGACCTCGATGCGGACAAGCAAACCATCCTAAATCCGATCGCTCAGCAAGAACTCGAGAAACTGCGACGGCAGCAGGAGCAGGCCGAGGCGCGGCGCCGGGCCGAGGAGGAGAAGGCGCGGAAGCGTGCCCTGGATGCGGAGCGCGCCCTCGTGCTCCGTCAGCAGCGGCAGGCCGCCCCCGCAATCACCGACGAGCATACGCAGGTCATTCGTATCGACGGCCCGTCGCTCCTTCGGTCGGCGCGCCAGGCGGAGCTAGACATCGAAGCCGAGCTCCGGGCGATCCAGCGACGGGAGAATAAGCGGGAGATCGAAGAAGAGGATCAGGAGGGTGCCGAGGTCGAAGATTCGGCGGCGAAGGAAAAGCGAAACCGCCTAATCCTGATCTGCGCGGCCGCGGCGATCCTCTACGCCATCTTCTTTCCCGACGACAAACCGGCGAAGCCCAAGTTCCAGCACCTCGAGCCGCGGATCGTCTTTCCGATTCCGTTCGACCAGTCGGACGTCCTCAAATCGAAGGCCGAATATAAGAAGGGCATCGAGGTCTTCGGGCAGGGGTCCTACCCCGCGTTGGTCAAGGCCGGGCTCCTTTTCAAGTCGAGCTACGAGAACGACCTCGAGAACCGCGATGCCCTCGGCCTCCTCGTCCGCTCCTACGGCGAGCAGCTCCAGCACTCCACGAACAAGCTCGCCGACGCGCAGACGCTGTTTAACCTGATCCAGAGTAAGCGGCCGTTTCTTCTCCAGGACCCGAATGGGGTCATCGGCATGAACCTCTTCTACATGGCGATCAACAAGCCGGCCGCGGCCGTAGACGTCGTCCAGAAGTACCTGAAGCTTCAGCCGAAGAACGTGACCCAGGAGCTCTTCGCGGTCTACGTCCGGAGTCTCCTAAAGCTGGGCCGAATTGACCTCGCGAAGCAGTTCTACCAGGCGCTGGAGAATGCCCCGGATAAGAACCGCTATACGTACCAGGCGCTCGTCGACTACCACCTTCTGAACCAGGAGATGGACCGGGCGGCGGAGTACGCCGGCGACGCGCTCAAGCGGAATCCGCGGCTCGCCGGATTCTACCTCCTAAACGCGGAGCTGAACCTACGCCAGCGGAAGTCCGGGCCGGCGGTTCCCCTGCTCAAGAAGGCCGAGGAACTCGGCCTCGATCACAACAACCGAAACCTCGCCAAGTTCTACGAGCTCAAGGGAATCGTCCTGGGGCTCCGGCAGAAACCGCAGGCCGCGGCCGTCGCGTTTCAAAAGTCTCTCGCGATCTACGACTCGGAGGAGCTACGAGTGAAGCTCGCAGACCTCCAGACGAGCAACGGCGCCGTCGAGGACGCGGATCGGATCATCGAAGAGAGTAAGGCCGTGAAGCTCCTTCTCCAGGCTAAGGAGCACTTCGAGAAGAAGAACTACGAGCTCGCGCTCAGCATGGCCGCGCGTGCCGCGTCCGCGTTCCCAGGCCACATCGCCTCGGAGCTCTTCCTGGCGAAGGTCCAGCTTCGGCTTGGCCACGCCCAGCAGGGGCTGAAGACGATCGACGCGCTCCTCGCGAAGTACCCGGACGACAAGAAAATCAACATGGCGATGATCGAGGCGTTCATCGAAACCTATAAGTTCAACGACGCCCGGAACCGGCTACAGATTATCGCGAGCACGGGGATGCGGGAGAGCTGGGAGTTCGCCTCGCTCAACGCCAAGCTCTACAGCAAGATGGGCGACGCGCTCCAGGCGATGTCCTGGCTCCGCCGTTCGATCTCCATCAACCCCCTCAACGACGCGGACATCTTTGCGCTGAGCCAGATCCTCCACAAGAAGGCCAACTTCGACTCCGCCCGCGTGCTCCTGAATAAATGCATGGAGCTTGACCCCGTGAACCCCGACTACCGGATCGCCTACGCCCGGCTCCTCTACGAGACGCAGGACGACCTCGCGGCGATCGGCTATCTGCTTAGCCTCCGCGAGGACTTCGGGGAGAACCCGAAGATCATGTCGGAGGTCGCCATCTTCTACTATCGGTCGGGGAAGGTTAAGGACTTCCAGGACTACAAGCAGAAGCTCGAGAGGGACCACGGAACTGACAAGGTCCTCTACGAGTTCCTCATCAAGGCGGCGCTCCTCGACGAGCGCTTCGATGAGGTCCCGGGCCTCGTCGAGAAGCTCCTCGCGAAGGAACCGGGGGACCTCGAGCAGATGATGACCACGGGCCGCGTGCTCTTCGAGCGGGGAAAGCTCCCGGAGGCGGCGAAGTGGTTCCGACGGGTCAAGGATAAGCTCCCGTCCTATCCGAAGGTCCTCTACTACATCGCGAAGATCGAGTTCTTGACGGGCGACGTCGATGCCGCGCTTAAAAAGATCGAAGAGGACATCAAGGCCAATGGCGAGAACGACGATGACCTGGTGTTCATGGCGCAGATCTACCAGGTGAAGGAAAAGCTCGTGGAGGCGGAAAACTTCTACAAGCGCGCGCAGAAGCTTAACCCCAAATCCTACGAGGCCATCATGGGACTCGCGGACCTGAGCACGAAGCGAAATAACCACGACCTGGCGCTCGATCTCTACAAGCGGGCGATGAAGCTCCGGCAGGACGAGCCGCTCGTGCACAAGAAGATCGGCGACGTCTACCGGCAGCTGGGGCAAGGCGCGCTGGCCATCGAAGCGTATAAATTGTATCTTGATATGGACCCCGAGAGCCCCCACAAGAGCAATCTCGAAGCGTATATCAATCTCATGCAATAGGTGATCTCATGCTCGACATCAAGAAATTTGAAATCGACTCCGATGCCGTCAAGGCCCGGCTCGGCACGCGGAACTTCGACACGGCCGTCATCGACGAGCTTCTCGCGCTCAACAAGAAGCGCAAGGAATTGACGACGGCGTCAGAGACGAAGAAGGCCGAGGTCAATAAGCTCTCCCGGGAGATCGGCGAGCTGAAGAAGAACAAGCAAGACGCCGAGGCCCCGATGAAGCAGGTCGCCGCGCTCAAGGCGGCAATGGAGTCCGACGCCGCGGCGCTCGACGACGTCCAGAAGAAACAGACCTGCCTCCTCTTAAACATTCCGAACCTTCCGATGACAGAGGTTCCGGTCGGAAGGGACGAGGAAGAGAACGTCGAAGTTAAGCGGTGGGGAACCCCGCGGTTGTTCGACTTCGCACCCGTGGACCACGCGGACCTGGGTGAGCGGCTGGGTCTCCTCGACTTCCAGGCCGCGGCGAAGATCACCGGCGCCCGATTCGTCGTCTACAGGGGCGCCGTCGCCCGGCTCGAGCGTGCGCTCATCAATTTCATGCTCGACCACCAGGGCGCGAAGGGCTTCACTGAGATGATGACACCGTTCATCGCGCACGAGCGATCGCTGATCGGAACGGGGAACCTTCCGAAGTTCGAAGACCAGCTCTTTAAGCTCAACTCCGAGCAGCCCTGGTACCTGATTCCGACGTCGGAGGTCACGCTCACGAACCTCAAGCGCGAACAGATCGTCGACGAGGCTGAGCTTCCGTATCTTTACGCCGCCTACTCCCCGTGCTTCCGCTCCGAGGCGGGCTCCCACGGCAAGGACGTGAAGGGCCTCATCCGCATGCACCAGTTCAACAAGGTCGAGATGGTCGCGATCTGCGCGCCGTCGCAGTCCGAGGAGATCCACCAGAAGATGGCCGCGAGCGCGACTGAGATCCTCGAAAAGCTCGGGCTGCCGTATCGGCAGATCATCCTCTGCACCGGCGACATGGGCTTCGCTTCGCAGAAGACCTACGACCTCGAGGTCTGGGTCCCCAGCCAGAACAAGTATCGGGAGATCTCTTCGATCTCCAACTGCGGCGACTTCCAGGCGCGCCGGGCGAACATCCGTTTCCGGAACAAGGAAGGAAAGGTTGAGTTCGCGCACACGCTTAACGGCTCGGGCCTCGCCGTTGGTCGGACCGTCGTCGCGATCCTCGAAAACTACCAAGAGAAGGACGGATCGGTGACGATCCCGGACGCGTTAGTCCCATACATGGGTGGACTCCGGGCCATTCAAAAAACTACCTAACCGTAGCGGAGGATCGACCGATGCCGGCGCCGAGGAAATGGGTCATCTCCGTCGACGACGTCCCGCCGGATCGGGCGATCCACATGGTGATCTACGAGCGCACGGACTTTTTCGCCCAGGTCCGGAAGTTTAAAGATTATCCCGTCCTCGATTACTACAAGCTGCCCGTTTCGTTCGACCTCACGGGCCTTCGCTCCGACGTCCTCGCGGCGCTCGATAAGTTCGGCGTCTTTCCCTTCTCCTACCCGGACCGGACCCCGTCCGCGGCGTACCTCTCGACGTCGCTGACACACAACCCGGCGGCGGCGGACAAGGTCGCCGAGGATCCGCATCGGGCGACCCTCGGCTCGACACGGTTTTTGAAGCACGGTCCACACGCGGAAAGCCTGGAAGAGCATTCGGAGAAGGATTCGTACAACGACACGCTCGGCTTTCGGCACCGGACGCCGATCGCCACCTATGGAAAGATCGGCAAACTCCTGGACACCTACCATCGTCCGATCATCCGCTCCCGAATCTCAGTGATCAAGGCCGGGATGCCGGAAACCATGTCCCGGAAGTTCGGCTGGCACAACGACGAACAGGTGTTCCTCAATCTGCGGATGAGTTTCCCCCTGGTGTCTTCGGCGAACTACGGGATCCAGCTGATCACCGCGCAGGGGCCCGATGGGATTCGCATGGCGGACTTTAGCCTCGAGCCCGGCCACTGCTATTCCTATGACACGTATAAACCCCACCGGGCCTACTGCCGGAGCCTCGACCCGGAAGACCGGGTAAATTTGATCGTCGGCGTCTGTCCCTGGTTCGACTTCGACCCCGAGGAAAACCGCTGGTACTCGAACGAACACTACGGAGAAACGCACCCCTTCGAGCTGCTCCGGAGCGGGCTGATCAGCAGCGCGATCAAGGGTTAGGCTTCGCGCCCGGCGGATCGGTCAAGTTCGGAAAGCGCTTGTCCTCGATGAGCTTCCGGGCGGCGGCCTCCTGCGAGCGTAGCTCGAGCACCGTTTTGTTCTTCTTAAACACCGCGTCCCTGGGAGTAATGAACAGGCGCTTCGCGCGATCGAAGAAGGCGGTCTCGCGCTTACTCAGGATCAGGCTTCCCTCGCGGTTGTGGATGCCAACCGTAAGTCCCCGGTGCGGCCGATACGTGTACGAAGGGCTCACCCGGCGGAGGCTCGCTTCGGAGGAAAGCAGGTTCTCGCCATCGAGCCGCGAACCCGCGGTTCTCCAGCCGAGGAGCGCCGCGACCGTCGGGTAGACGTCCGTGGAGTTGGTGATTCCGCCGTACCGGAGGAGGCCGGATTTCTTCTTCCGAAGCTGGGGGTGGTAAACGATGAGCGGAATCTGAACCGCTTCCGGGGTGCTCGTTCCGTATCCGAAGGAGGGGCGGGGGCCTGATACGTAGCTCTCGAAACTGTTCGCGCCCACGTCGGAGGTAACGATGACGATCGTCCTCTCGAGGAGAGCGTGCTCCTCGAGGGACCGGAAGAGTTCGCCGATGAAGTGATCTGCGAAGCGGATCGCCTGGTCGTAGTTATTCAGGTAGTGTGCGATCGCCTTCTGTCCATCGACCATCCGCGCGACGTCAATGAACCAGTGGTCGTCGTTGGCGAACTGTCGCGAGCGAAGGAGGTCGGGGTTGCCCGGCGACGGATTCTTGTTGAGAAACGACAGGAGGTCGGGCCACCCGGCCTTCATCTGCCGCTTGAACTCCTCCTCTGAGCTCGGAAAATACCCCTGATAATGGTAGGTGGTGAACTCGGACTTGTAGCTCTCGGGGGTGAGAAAGTGCGGGAAGTGTGTCCGCACCGTGTTGACGATCCCGAAGAAGCGCTTTTCCCTAAGGGCGGAGATCAGCTTGCGGACCTCGCCGGCGTCTTCGTGATAGTGAAGGCAGCGATCGACGAGACGGTCGATGCCTCGGGTAACGCCCATCTGCGAGGAATAGAAGTTCTGGTGCGGGGCGCCCCCTATAAAGAAGGTCTCGTAGCCGTTTCGCTTCGCCAGTTCGGCGAGGGTAACGGTATCCGGCGCGATCCGATCTTCCTTTAGGTTAAAACGCGAGTAGAGAAGGCGGTTATGAAACCCGTTGTTAAGGACGTTGTGGCCCGGCAGATGCTGACCCGTGTAGAGCGAAATCTGCGACTGTAACGGCCAGCCGGAGGCGGCGAAGTGGTGATCGAACACGAGGCCGTCGGTGACGTACTTCTCCGTCTCCCGGTCCGTAGGGTTCGCGTGGCCATAGAGGCGCAGCCGCGCGCGGGCGACGGACGAATAGGAGAAGACGACGAGGTTACAGTCAGGGCAGGCAGAGAGAACGCTTCCGAGGTTCACCTCCCCGGCCCGTTTGCTCCAGGCGGACGGGAGCAGGAGGCTACCCCCGATCGCGATGCCGGCGGCGGATTTAATGAGTTTCATCTGATTATTATCTCCGACGGATTATCGAACCACTTGACTTGAATGCGGCTGTTGAACGAATGTATAGAAAGGAGTCCGTATGGATAATCTACAGAGCTACATCTCCCTCCAAGCCGAGTACCTCAGCGCGAACAGCGCGAGTGCCGAGGAGGTCCTTCTTTTTAATCCGCAAACGAACCGGGGGTTCGCCGTCTTCGGCGTTGCCAAGTTGCTGTTAAAATACCTCGACGGAAAGGCAACGCTCGAAGAGATCATCGCTCGTTTTGCCCAGGACTACGAGGTATCTCCGGAGCAATACCTGT
>JBILTI010000280.1:0-3861 GCA_044371595.1 Bacteriovoracaceae bacterium | reverse complement strand
CGAGGGCCTTGCGGATGTCGGTTATGACGACTGTTGCGTTGTTATCGTCGCTCATGGCTTCTCCAGAATCCCAATAGTTACTGTGCCTCTATTCTAGGCCACGGCTACGTTTTGAGCAAGACGCCGATGATGACACATCGGCAGTTATTGGTGGTTTTTTAACCACTGATTAGCATATTTTTTGCCCGCCTCTACTCCCGGCTGGTTAAACGGATCTACCTGAAGGAGTTCGCCGACCAGGACCGTCAGGCTTTCGGCAAAGAGGATCAACTGCCCCAGGTATTCTTCCTGGAGGCTCGGGATCCGCAGGTGGACGACGTGGCGGCCGTTTTCCTGGAGGGCCATCAGCGTGCCTTCGAACTCGGCCTTCATGAGCTGCGAGAGCCGGAACGGCGCGAGGAGCTTGAGGGCGTCGGAGTCGACGGGGCCCGCGAGCGGGAAGTCCTTCTGGAAGTTCTCCACCTCGATCATGAAGAGGACCTTGTCCGTCGGCCCCTCCATGAAGAGCTGCATCTGCGAGTGCTGGTCAGTGGCGCCGTAGGCCGGGACCGGCGTCAGGCCCTTGCCGTTCTTCCCGAGGCTCTCGGCCCAGAGCTGGACGAACCAGGCCGAGTACTCCTTCAGGAGCGACGAGTAGGGCATCATCACCGTCTGGCGCACGCCCTGGTCGTGGAGATCCTTGATCCAGAAGGCGAGGTCGAAGAACGCGCTTCCGACCTGCGGGTCGAGGAGGTGCTTCTGGATGTTCTCGGCGCCGTCGAGGATGTCCTGGACCTTGATCCCGGCGAAGCGCGCCGGAAGGAGGCCCACCGGTGTGAGGACCGAGAAGCGGCCTCCGATGTTGGCGGGAATGTCGAGAGCGGTGATCCCCCATTCTCGCGCCAGCCGGCGGAGCTCGCCCCTCTCCGGATCGGTGCAGAACACTAGGTGCTCCTTGTAGCGCTCGCGACCGACGCCGCACTTTCCGAGGAGGTTCAGGAGGATCGACATCCCCGCCACGGTCTCGGCCGTGGTGCCCGACTTCGAGACGACGTAGATCAGCGCTTCGTTCAGGTCGACGCGGTCGAGCTTCCGGGCGAGGTCGTCGGGGTCGATGTTGTTCACGAAGACGAACTCGACGCCGGCGCCGTTACCAAGGGCCGCGAGGAGCATCTCCGGGCCCAGGGCGCTGCCGCCGATGCCGACGTGGATGAAGTACTTCTTGTGCTTGAAGCGCTCGTAGACCGCCTCAGTCGCCTGCACGAGGTCCTTGTTCTGCGGAAGCCGGAAGAAGCCGACGGCGTCGGAGCCGAGGGTCCGCTGGTAGGCCGCGACGGCGCGGTCGCGATCGGCGGCGGCGGTTTGGACACGGTGGGCGGAGCGGATGTTCCAGTTAAGCATGGTTTTCGTACTCTTTTTTGAGGTGGCGGGCGATTACCACACGTTGAATTTGATTGGTGCCCTCGACGATCTGGAGAACCTTCGCGTCCCGCATGAAGCGCTCCACCGGGTACTCGGCTGTGTAGCCGACCCCGCCGAGCACCTGGACTGCGTCCGTGGTCACCTTCATGGCGGAGTCCGTTGCCTTTAGCTTCGCCATGGAGCAGAGCTTGGAGTTCGGAGAATCGGCGTCGAGCGAGCGGGCCGCGGCGTGGACGAGGAGGCGGGACGCCTCGGTCTCCGTCGCCATATCAGATAGCATGAACTGGAGTCCCTGGAAATCGAAAATGGCCTGCTTGAACTGCTGCCGCGTGAGGGAATATTTGATTGATTCGTCGAGCGCGCGCTGGGCGCAGCCGACGCCGATCGCGCCGATCGCGACGCGGCCCCGGTCGAGGCCGCCCATCGCGACCTTGAACCCCTGGCCCTCGTCGAGGAGGCGGTTCTCCTCGGGGACGAAGCAGTTCTCAAAAATGAGCTCGCGCGTCGGAGACGTCTTCCAGCCCATCTTTTTCTCGGCCTTGCCGTAGGTGAGGCCCGGCGCGCCGTCGCGGACGACGAAGGCAGAGACGCCTTTGGCGCCCTCGCCGCCGGTGCGGGCCATCACGATGTAGGTCTTCGCGACGCCGCCCGAGGTGATCCACATCTTGGTGCCGTTCAAGATGTATCCCCCGGCGACCTTCTTGGCCGTCGTCTTGAGGTTCGCGGCGTCGGAGCCCGAGTGCGACTCGGAGAGGGCGAAGGCGCCGATCTCGAGACCCGCGGTGAGCGCCGGAAGGTACTGCTCCTGGTGGGCCCGGGTGCCGAACTCCTTCAGGATCGACTGGACCATGCCGGAGACCGAGACGGTCACGGCGTAGGGGACCGAGGTGCGGGCGATCTCTTCGAGGATGTAGCTGTAATCGAGGTAGGAGAGGCCCGCGCCCCCGAACTCCTCGGGGAGGGTCACGCCGGTGACGCCGTACTCGCCGAGGCCCCGGAAGAGCTCCATCCGGAAGCGGCCTTCGGCGTCGTCGTGTTCCATGTGCGGCTCGATCGCGGTCTGGCAGAATTTTCTAAGGTTCGAGATGAGGTCTTTCTGAAATTCGTTCATATGTCTTTTTTCCTTCGGAAGAGGACACATCTTAGAGGATGCGATGGGATTTGGGAATTTTTACGCGGAGCCGAGGGCCAAAGAACCCGGGCCGGGATTAAATATCGGGATGGAACTTCGAGCGATGAGAGAAAGTGACATTCCCCGGGTCGTGGCCCTCGCGGGCCAGCTCGGCTACGAGCTCCCGGAGCGGGACGCGGAGGAGCGGCTTCGTCGCCTCGCCGGACATCCGGACTACGGTCTCTTCGTCGCCGTCCGGGAGGCGTTCGTCGTCGGATGGGTGCAGGTGAACCGCGAGGCCCTCGCCTTGCTCGCGGGGCCCCGGGCGGACGTCGCCGCGCTGGTCGTGGACGAACGGGTCCGGAGCTCGGGGATCGGAAAGCTCCTACTTTTCCGGGCCGAGGCCTGGGCCCGGGAGAACGGTCTGACGACGGTCCGCGTCAGGTCGAGCGTGCGCCGCGAGGCCGCCCATCGGTTCTACCACCGCGAAGGGTATGCCCTGCTCAAGACCGGACACACCTTCGAGAAGGTCCTCGAACCCGGGGGTTAGTCCCGGAGCGCGTCCCGGAGGAGGTTCCGGGCGATGATCATGATCATCACTTCGTTCGTGCCGGCGCCGATCTCGTTCAGCTTGTTGTCCCTCATCATGCGCTCGACCGGGAACTCCCGGGAGTAGCCGTAGCCGCCGTGGAGCTGGATCGCGTCGAGGGCGATCTTCGTCGCCATCTTCGGCAGCTGGAGCTTGACCGCGCTCGCGAGCGAGTTCGACTTGTGACCGTTGTCGTACTCGTAGCAGACGGTGTAGAGCATCCGGCGCATGGCCTCGGTCTCCGAGTACATCTCCGCGATCATCTTCTGGATCAGCTGGAAGTGGGCGAGGTTCTTGCCGAACTGCTTGCGCTCGCCGGCGTACTTGACGCACTGGTTGAGGCAGGCCTGGGCGATCCCCAGGGAGATGCCGGCGATTGTGATCCGCTCGATTTCGAGGTTCTTCATCATGTGGACGACCGAGTCGCCCTCTGCGCCGACGCGGTTCGCGACCGGGACCCGGGCCTTGTCGAAGGAGAGCTCGCCGGTCGGGGAGGAGCGCATCCCCATCTTGTGGATCTCCTTCGAGACCGTAAAGCCGGGGGTTCCCTTTTCCACGATGAACGTCGTCAGGTCCTTCTTCCCGGGGCCCGTGCGCGTATAGAGGTACACGACGTCGGCGTACTGGGCGTTGGTGATCCACATCTTGTTGCCGGTGATCTCGTAGACGTCGCCGTTCCGAACCGCCCGGGTCTGCATGCCGACGGCGTCGGAGCCGAACTCCGGCTCGGACATACCCATGCAGCCGACGTGTTCGCCGG
>JBILTI010000279.1:0-3866 GCA_044371595.1 Bacteriovoracaceae bacterium | reverse complement strand
GTCCTCGGTGTGCTCCGGGGCGACCTTGAGGCGGCCCGAGACGTGGTGGGTGATGAGCTGCTCGACGTAGACCTCGTCGGCCTCCGGGTGCGTCGAGCGCGGGTCGAACATGAGGTCGTAGCGGAGCCCGGAGCTCACGAATGCCTTCTTCACGCCCTTGTACGCGGAGATCTCCCGGTAGAGCTCGGTCATCTTCGTCGGGTCCGTGTCGAGGTTCTTGCAGATCTGCGGGAAGACGCACGACGGGGCCGCGCACTTGTCGCAGAGGTCCTGGTCGATCCCCTTCATCTGGTACATGTTCGCCGATGGGCCCCCGATGTCGGAGATGTACCCCTTGAAGTCCGGCATCCGCGCCACCTGCTCGACCTCCTTCATGATCGACGCCTTCGAGCGGCTCGCGATCATCTTCCCCTGGTGGGCCGAGATCGTGCAGAACGAGCAGCCGCCGAAGCAGCCGCGGTGGGTGTTGATCGAGAACTTGATCATCTCGAAGGCCCCGATGGGCCCCCGGTCCTTGTACTTCGGGTGCGGGAGCCGGGTGTACGGGAGGTCAAAGCTCGCGTCGATCTCCTTCTCGGTCATCGTCTGGTACGGCGGGTTGATCACGAGAACCTGGTCCGCGATCCGCTGCGTGAGGCGCTTCGCGAACTGCTTGTTGCTCTCCACCTCGACATGCATGAAGTTCTTCGCGTACGCGAGCTTGTCCCGGAGGCACTCCTCGTGGGCCGTGAGCGCGAACGTCTCCCACTGCTTGTTCTTCGGGAGCACCTCGGCGGCCGGCTGAAGGAACGCCGTCTGCGGGATCGTCTTCAGCGACGAGAACGGCGCCCCGCGGAGGAGATATTTGACGATGTCCCGCATCGGCTGCTCGCCCATCCCGTAGACCAGGAGGTCGGCGCCGGACCAGCTAAGGATGTTCGGCAGGAGCTTGTCCTGCCAGAAGTCGTAGTGGGTCACACGCCGGAGCGAGGCCTCGATGCCGCCGACGACGACCGCGGTGTCGGGGTAGAGCTTCTTCAGGATCTGCGTGTAGACGACCGTCGCGTAGTCGGGCCGGAAGTCCGGCGAGCCGCCGGGCGTGTACGCGTCGGTCGAGCGGAGGCGCTTCCCGGCGGTGTACTTGTTCACCATCGAGTCCATGTTCCCGCTCGTCACGCCGAAGAAGTACTTCGGGGCGCCGAACTTCTTGAAGTCCCGGAGGTCGTCGCGCCAGTTGGGCTGGGCGATGATCGCGACCCGGAGGCCCAGAGACTCGAAGATCCGCCCCATGACCGCGGCACCGAAGGCCGGGTGGTCCACGTACGCGTCGCCGGTCACGAGGACGACGTCGAGCTCGTCCCAGCCGCGCTTCTTCGCCTCTTTCGCTGTCGTCGGGAGCCACGCCGTGATCGGCGGCTCGTTCGGGTCGATCTTTTCCATAGGCCCGCAATCTACCGGGGGCGCGCCTTTCTGACAAACGTCCTGAAGACTTTACAGAGGGTCCAAGGCCGCCTCCCGCTTCGCCCCGAGGCTGGATTCCAAGCACTTAACGAGCTCCGAGAGCCCTTTCGCCTTGTTCTTCCGGAGGAAGCCCTTAAGGATGTCGACCACCGGAGTATCTCCGTTGGTCAGGATCGTGTGGGCGAGGTCCTGGGCGACGAAGAGGATCTTCGCGAGCGGCAGGAGTTCGCTCGGCTTCTCGGCCGGGAAGCCGATTCCGCTGAAGCTCCCGTGGTGCTGGCGGATGATGAGGCCAACTTCCTTCGGGAGATCGCGGTACGTCGACACGAGCTCCGAGGCCTAGAGCGCGTGGAAGTTCACCTCGTTCTGGTCCTCCTGGGGGGCCGGCCGATCTCCTCCGGGCGCCGGTAGTGGAGCAGGACCGGGTTCCGGATGATCATGTCCGAGAAGTAGGACGCGAAGACGAGCTTCTTCACCTGCTCGTCCCCCTGCAGAAGGTTCATGTCGAGAATCAGCTGCGAACCGATGTAGTTCGTGAGGTTGATTAGCTTGAACTGGAACTCGCGCTTCGGGTCGTTCTTGAGCGACAGGAGGTACGCCGAGAACTCGTCCGGCTCCTTCAGGACGTCGAGGCACATGCTCTCGACGACGGTGTCGCAGACTTCGAAGACCCGGCCCGAGACGCCGAGGTACTGGATGATCTCCAGGGGCGCGGATCCCGTCGATGATTGAGTCGTAGGGCCGGTCGACCCGGTTGATCATGTTGTTGATGAGCATCATCGAGAAGTCCCGATTGTACTTCTTCTCGCAGAAGAGCTCCTGCACGCTCTTTTCCTTCAGCGTCGCGAGGAGCTCCGCGCCGATCTCCTCGTGCATGTGGATTCGCTTCACGAAGCGCCGGTCCGAGAGCTTGAGGTAGATATCGAAGGGCATGCTCGGGAAGTGGACGAGCGTGCATAGCGAGACCGAGGTCCAGGCCGCCGGCGTCGCCGCGGCGTTACCGAAGAGCTGCCGGAGCTCCTTGAAGAGCTCGGTCGTCTCGATTCGCGAGAAGAGCCGAATGTGGTTATACGTCCCGCCCTCGCCGCCGAGGACGAAGACCTTCTTCAGGCGGGCGCCGGCCTTGGCGAGAAAGATCTTGATCTCCCGGATCCGCGCCGGATCCTCCGGGAGGTCGACGCCGAGGAGGTCGATCGTCTGGAGCACGTTCAGGAGGTTCGTGAGGTCCTCGACCGACTGCTGGACGAGGGCTTCTGGCCCGTGATCTACTGGCACTCGATCTCGAGGAGCGTCTTGAAGTCTACGGTCTGTGTGTACGCAATGAACTGCCTACCACCCGGATCGGTCGCTCGGGCGTTAAACCTTACTAGAGGTTTACTATACAAGTGTTAAGAAAAATTGAACTACGAGAACCGGGCGTCGGGGCGGGAGTTCTCCGGTCGGCGGGGCGTAATCGTCTCATAGAATTTCATGATGGCGCGCATGTCCCGATCGAAATCCGTCGGGTAGATCACAGGGCCCGTGCCGGCCACCTTCGTCGCGAAGTCCGCGAAACCAAGGACGATCGGGACGCCGGCCTTCTTGGCGGTGTAGTAGAAGCCGGTCTTCCATTCGGGGTTCGGCCTCCGAGTCCCTTCGGGCGCGATCATCAGGACCAGCTCCGGATGCCGCCGGAACAGGTCGGCCATGAGATCCGTCGTGCTCGCCCGGCCCTCCGTCTGGAGCCGGCGGCGGTCGATGCCGACGGCGCCCATCGGGCCCAGGACAAGGTTCATGGGAAACCGCAGCCAGTCGTCCTTGATGACGAACTTCGCGTTTCGGCCCAGGAAGTGCGCGACGGCCATGGCCGGGATGAAGTCGTGGTTCGAGGTGTGGGGGGCGCCGAGGAAGATGAACGACCGGAGCTCCGGGGGGAGCTCGGACCGGAAGGTCCAGCCGGAGGCCCGGAAGATCAGGGCGCAGAGACGTTTCAACATGCCGCTCTCCTCTCGTTGATCAGGCGTTCTTTCCGCGCCCGCGTGAGGCCCTTCACGTAGCACTCGAACTTCGTGGCCTCGGAGCGGTTCGGGAACGACCGCTGCCAGACCACTTCCACCGGTGCCCCCGAGCGGAAAAACTTCGCCCCGGTCTTGCGGCCCGCGTGCTCGCGGAAGCGGCGCTCGAGGTCCGTCGTGATCCCGGTGTAATAGTGGCCGCGCTCGTTTCTGATGATATATACAACCCAAGGGCGCGCCGTCATGCTATCATCATAACTCGTATGGACCGGATTATAATACCTTTTTCCGAACTCACCTTTTCGTTCTCCCGGAGCGGCGGCGCCGGCGGCCAGAACGTCAACAAGGTGAACTCGAAGGTGACCCTCACCTGGGATCCGGCCACGACGACGGCCTGCTCGCAGGACGTCATTGTCCGCTTCCGGGAACGCT
>JBILTI010000278.1:0-3868 GCA_044371595.1 Bacteriovoracaceae bacterium | reverse complement strand
GCGAAGGCCGCGGGCTTCACCACCTTCATCGAGAAGAGCAAGGGGAAGCTCCTGTCGCTCCTGGTGAACGAATGTCTCACGAACAACAAGAGGAAGACCGCATGAAAACCTATCTCTCATCCCGGCCGGCCACCGAGCACAAGGCACAGTCCCGGCAGTTCTCCACGTTCGTCATCGACGGCCGCCTTTACGGCATCGACGTGATGAAGGTCCAGGAGGTTACGAAACCGCTCCAGGTGACGCTGATGCAGACGGCGCCGCCGTTCATCAAGGGCCTCATCAACCTCCGGGGCCAGATCGCGACGGCGATCGGTCTGCGCGAGCTCTTCGGCCTCGGCGTGGGCGGGGCGACCGAGAAGATGACCGTCGTCTGCAAGATCGAGGACGTCCTGATCTCGCTCCTCGTGGACAACATCGGCGACGTCATGGAGGTCTCGGAGCAGAGCTACGAGCCGACGCCGCAGACGATCTCTCCGGCGATCCGCTCGTTCATGCAGGGCGTGTACAAGACCGACGAGGGGATCCTCTCGGTCGTGAGCCTCGACGCGATCCTCCGCGAACTCGATAAACGCTGCGCCTAGCGCGCTCAAGGAAGCGACCCCATGGAACCACGTAAGATAAAGGTCCTGATCGTCGACGACTCGGTCCTCTTCCGGTCCCAGATCCAGCTCGCGCTGAAGGACATCCCGGAGATCGAAGTCGTCGGCACCGCCGCGAACGGACGAACGGCGATCGAACGGCTGAAGCACCTCGAGGTGGACGTCTGCACCCTCGACATCGAGATGCCGGTCCTCGACGGCCTCGAAACGCTGAAGGAGCTCCGGGCCCTGAACCTCAAGACCCGCGTGATCATGTTTTCCTCCCTTACGGTCTCCGGCGCTGACAAGACGCTCGAGGCGATGCGCCTTGGCGCCGTCGACTTCGTGACGAAGCCGCTGGCCGAGGACGCCAGGGGCGGGGTGCCGGCCCAGCGGATCCGGGACGCCCTCCTGCCGAAGATTCTTTCGCTCTTTCCCGGGGTCGCCGCGCCGAAACCCCGGACCGCGGTGGCGGGAAATTTCTCCTGGGACCTCTTCTTTCCCGAGGTCCTCGTGATTGCGGCTTCGACCGGCGGCCCGAACGCCCTGATCGAGTACTTCGCGCTCCTCCGCGAGCCGCTCCCGTACCCGATCCTCGTGACCCAGCACATGCCGCCGCTCTTCACCGCCCCGCTCGCCGAGCGGATCGGTAACCACAGTGGGAAGGTCGCCCGGGAGGCGGTCCACGGCGAACCGCTGGTGGCGAACCAGATCTACATCGCCCCCGGAAACTACCACCTTTCGATCGGCGGCTCTCGGAGGGCTCCGCACGTGATCCTCGACCAGACCGCGCCCCGGAACTTCGTGCGGCCCTGCGCCGACTTCCTCTTTGAAAGCGCGGCCGCGATTTACGGGCGGTCGACCCTTGGGGTGGTCTTCACCGGCATGGGCCGCGACGGTGCCGACGGGGCGGCGGCGGTCAAGGCCGCCCGGGGCGCGGTGCTCGTTCAGGACGAGGAGTCCTGCGTGGTCTTCGGCATGCCTGGGGCCGTGACCGAGGAGGGGAACTTCGACTTCACCGGTTCCCCCTCGGAGATTGCCCACAAGACCCTGAACGTTTCCCGTATCCGGAGCACCGGCAATGTGGCTTAACCCCGTCGAATTTTTTGCGAGCTTCATCGAGCGCGAGACCGGCATCGTCTACTCCGGCCCGAACCTCTATCAGCTACAGATCCGCCTCGAGGACATCTGCCGCGTGGAGGGCCTCAAGAACATCGACGACCTCGCCCGGCGCTTCCAGGGAGCGCAGGTCGACACTTACCTGAAGCAAAAGCTCCTCGATATCGCCACGAATAACGAAACGCTCTTCTTCCGGGACCCGGTCTACTTTACGGCGATCGGCGCCTTCCTGACCGACCTCTGCGGCCGGGAGCGGATCCCGGAACTCAAGATCTGGTCAGCGGCGGCGAGCACGGGCCAGGAGGCGCTGAGCGTCGCCATGACTCTCGACGAGCTCGCGGCCCGGATCCCGCTTCCGCCGGTCTCGATCTTCGCGACGGACATCTGTGAGCGCGCCATCGCGAAGTCGAAGTCGGGCCTCTACACGGATTTCGAGGTCATGCGAGGCCTCGCGGAGGAGCGCCGGCAGAAGTACTTCCTGAAGGAGGGCGAGTCTTGGCGCGTCCGGCCCTCGCTCCAGGCCCGGATCCGCTACGGATACAACAACCTGATCCGCTCGTCGGTCCACGAGAAGTTCCACCTGATCCTCTGCCGCAACGTCTTGATCTACCAGAAGGTCGACATGAAGAAGGCCGTCATCGAGGCGCTCTACCGGCAGCTCGACCCGTGCGGGGCGATCCTCCTCGGTGCCGGGGAAACGATGGTCGGCCTAAAAGAAACAGTTGAGTCCGAGGTCATAAATACCGTTACGTTCTACAGAAAACAGAAAGAAGGCCAGAAGCGTGCTTCTTAGAAAGGAGGAGAAATAATATGTTCGATCCGAAGACAAAAGTGCTGGTCGTCGATGACATGCTGACGATGCGGAAGATCGTTACCAAGATCCTCAAGGAGCTCGGGTTCACCGACATCCACGAAGCGCAGGACGGCCAGGAAGCCTGGGACAAGGCCCAGTCCGGCGGGTTCGGCATCATCATCTCCGACTGGAACATGCCGAACTGCACGGGCCTCGAGTTCCTGAAGCGCATCCGCGCCGACCAGAAGCTCGCGAAGACTCCGTTCCTCCTCGTCACCGCCGAAGCCGAGCAGTCGCAGGTCGCCGAGGCGATCAAGAGCGGCGTCGACCAGTACGTCGTGAAGCCGTTCTCGAAGGACGCGCTCAAGGCGAAGCTCGAGTCGACGTACAAGAAAGTCTCCAACCGGCTCGCGGCGTAGGGGATGCTATGACCGCCGCGAAGCCCTGCTATCAGGTCGACGCGCATGAGGGATACACGGTCGTTAAGCTCGAGGCGAACCTCGACTTCACGAACTGCAAGGTCTTCGACGCGCAGGTGGATGAAATCTCCGCTAACCGCTACGTCGTCGTCGACTGTGACGGGCTCCCGGAGATCCCCAAGGACTGGCTCCGGAGTCTCCTGAAGCTCCACCTCAACACGAAGCGCGACGGGAAGTTCCTGAAGCTCATCCGCGTGAGTTCGGTGCTCCGGAACGCCCTCGTCCGCGAGGGGATCGATACGACGTTCCGGTTCGCGAAGGACCTCCGGGACGCGCTCCAGGAGACGGGCCTCGCCCCGAAGCGCACGCTCGACACGGAGTTCATCAATCCGTTCCTCAACGCCACCATCCACGTCCTCCGGGTGCAGGCGCAGATCGAGGCCACCCCGGGCCAGATCTACATGAAGAAGCCCCGCGATGCGATGATGACCGGTGACATCTCCGGCGTGATCGGGATCGTCTCCGATTCGTTCGACGGCTCCGTCGTGATCAGCTTCCCCGAGGCGACGTTCCTTAAGGTCATCTCGAACATGCTGGGGGAGGAGTATAAGAAGATCGACCAGGAGATCGTCGACGGCGCCGGCGAGCTCACAAACATGATCTTCGGCCAGGCGAAGATCGTCCTGAACGAGAAGGGCTGCGGCATCAAGACCGCGATCCCGACCGTGGTTTCCGGGAAGGACCACACGCTCTCGGCGCTGACGAAGGGCCCGGTGGTCGTCATCCCGTTTACGACGCTTCACGGGAAGTTCTTCGTCGAGATTGGCCTCTCGAACTAGTGCCATTTTCCTAAAATCGTGGGACCATGGTTTCAGCGCGAGGCGAACCACCCATGGAAACCGACAGCAAGGCATCGAACCAGACCGACTGGGGCACCGGGTCCCGGACCCAGTCCGAGC
>JBILTI010000277.1:0-3880 GCA_044371595.1 Bacteriovoracaceae bacterium | reverse complement strand
GCCCGAGTTCGATCCGGAGTTAGAGCCCGAGTTCGATCCGGAGTTAGAGCCAGAGTTCGATCCGGAGTTAGAGCCCGAGTTCGATCCGGAGTTAGGGCCCGAGTTCGATCCGGAGTTAGAGCCAGAGTTCGATCCGGAGTTAGAGCCCGAGTTCGATCCGGAGTTAGAGCCCGAGTTCGATCCGGAGTTAGAGCCCGAGTTCGATCCGGAGTTAGACCCCGAGTTCGACCCCGCGTTCGTATTAAAGTTTCCGTCGATGATTGACTTGGCGATACAAACTCTCCGCGTCGCCTCGACGTTCGCCTCCGGGCCCTGGGCGCCCTCAGGGATCTGAAGGCGTCCGCCCTCGCCGTTGGTCCGTCGGCACGTGATCTGGCGGCAGTATTGGTTCCCCTCTTCCACCATGCTTCCCATGGTGTACTGGCCACCGCGCGAGCGGCAGAACTCGATCGCCTGGTTCGTGAAGTCGTCGGCCAGAGCGCCCGAAAGCGGAAACAGAAGACCTAGCGCAAGAGGGATAAACTTAATCATTTTGTCCTACCCGATATTATGTTCCCCCACCCAAGGGAGAACGATTCCTAGCTAAGATGATAACACCTGATCAGAAGGGGACTACGTTAGGCAAAAATCTCCCGATCGGTCGGCGGGCGCCTGGCCCCACAATCATCTAAGTATCGGAGACAGTGCCCGAAAACTTTAGTGTTCGTATCGCTGGCGCGTTTCCGCCGGATCATGTAATCTCAAGCCGTTATGGACATTTTTACGAATCACCTTTTCGACTGGGTCGTCCTTCTCTCGCTTCTCGGCGGCGCGGCCTATACTATGAAAATCATTGGCAGGGAGAAGACCACGTTCAAGGAGGAATCCTACGAACTGCGGTTCGGGAACCTCTCGCTGATGATCGCCAACTGGTGGACGATCGTTTCCCAGTCCGAGAACCAGGTCCGGTTCGAACGGACGGACACGCGCTACGACTGGTACGCGACCTTCACGTACATCCCCGACCACGGCGGTAGGACGTTGCCGCAGCTCCTCGAGGACAAGTTGAACGAGGAGCTGATCGAGTTCGACGAGGACGTGGTGTTCGAGACCGATTCCCGCGTCCTTTTCCGGGATCCGGCGATCCAGGAGCACTTCCAGGAGGTCATCCGGGTCGAAGGCAAGGGCTCGCAGAACGTCACCGAGCGCGTCTACTACGACGTCTTCCTCGTCCGTCCGCTCAACGACCCCGGATACTTTATCTTTGTGAGCTGGAGCTCCGTCCTGAACGGATCGCTGGAAGGACCGTTTTTCGAGGAAAGCCTATCGGAGCTGAGATTTTTCCGCGAGGCGGAGGACTCCGGCGTCGGATCAGTGCCCGGTCGGGACTAGTTTCTTTTCGGAGCGAAGCCGCGGATCCGGTCGATGACGAAGTCGATGAGCTCTTCGTCGGAGGCGAAGACGTCTTCGATCAGGTCGTTCGAGAGGAGGAAGTTCTTCACCCGGATCGCGATGTTGTGGAGGGACTCCATCAGATAGAGCCCGCCGATGTTCTCGCCGTTGAAGGATTTGATGATTTCCTTCCGGGCATGGTTGAACATCTCCGTTTCCGTGATATCGCCGGGGATGTCGTCGCCAAACTTTTCCTCGACCTCTTCGATCGCCTGTTCCTTGATGTTTTCGTCGGTCGCGAAGCTCACGCCGTATTCAGTCGCCAACGCTTCGATGAGATCCGCGCGGGAGTCGGCGACGAAATCGATCATCTCGGCTTGCTTGAGATGATTGATTGTGTATGTCGAGAGCGCCTTAAGCGTTTCAAAATCTGTTTTCATTAAAAACGTCCTTAATTAGGTATGTCCCCAACAGAATAACTAAAAAGGTTGCCTGATACAAGTTAAAGCGTTGATTATTTTGAGCCCCGAAACTTTTTTGTGACTTTATCAAGGAGCGCGGTGACGGCGCTTCGCTCCCCGAGAAGCATGAGAAGCGTTACATAGAGCGCGCCGACGGCGAAGATCTGAGCGCCTAAATAAAAGCATTTATTGAGAAAGGGCTGAGCGAAGAATTCGACCTTCAGGAGGGTCTCGACGACGAGGGCCGCCCCGAAGGTTGCCCCTACGATCTTCGCGATTCGCGGCGAGAAAAAGAAGCCCCAGGAAAGGTCGAGGTCGCGCTTCAACACCCAGCTCTGGAGGACCGCGTTTACGAGGACCGACAAGGTCGTTCCGAGGGCCAGCACCTTGAAGCCAAAGACCGGAGTCAAAAGAAGGCAAAAGGCGATGTTGAAGGCGATCGAAACCAACGAGGCGACGACCGGGATCTTCTGGCGATCGAGGGCGTAGAAGGTCGGGACGAGGATCTTGTAAAGTCCGTAGAACGGGAGCCCCAGCGCGTACATCCGCAGCGCCTCCCCGGTCAAGAGGGTGCTCTCGCGGCCGAACCGGCCCCGCTCGAAGATCAGGTTCACGATCTCGTCGGAGAGGCAGAAGAGGACCACGAGCGCCGGCATCACCGTCAGAAACGACAGGTAGTAGCTCTGCTGGAGCTGGGCCTTGGCACCGGACCGGTCGCCCTTCTTCCAGGCTTCGGAAAAGTGCACGAGGTTCGAGTTCCCGATGGAAACCGAAAGGATCCCCACGGGGAGCTGGAAGAGGCGGAAGCTGTAGTTGAGCCACGACGTCGCCCCGACGATCGGCGTCGCGAGGATCGTCGTGATGAGGAGGTTCACCTGCGTGGCCGCGAAGCCGACGAGGCCCGGCCCGATGAGCCTCACGATCTTCCGGGAGCGCTCGGTCCAGAACCGCTTCGGCCAGACGGGCCTGAAGCCGCGCCGCCAGATGAGTGGGAGCTGGACGGCGGTCTGCATGAAGCCGCCAAGCATCGCGCCGATCCCGAGTGAATAGATCGGGTGATAACCGCTCCGCTGGAGAACGCCGGCGAGGCCCACCATGCAGAGGATGCTCATGACGTTGTAGGAGGCCGGCGCCAGCGCCGGCACGAAGAAGACCTTGAGCGAGTTCAGGGCCCCCATAAAGAGCGCGGCAAGCGAAACGAAGGTCAGGAACGGCGCCATGATGCGCGTCAGGTTAACGGTGATCTCGAACTTCTCCGGATCGGCCTTAAAGGCCGGGGCGAAGAGCGCGATGAGCTCGGGAGCGAAGACGGCGATGCCGAGGGAGATCGCGCCGGTGATGAAGAACAGGAGCCAGAAAAGCGACCACATGAGTTCCCGGGACTCGTTCCGGGAGCGCTGGTTCGCCTCCACGAAGGTCGGAACGAAGGCCGACGAGAACGCCCCCTCGGCGAAGAGGTCCCGGAGGAGGTTCGGGATCCGGTAGGCGACGAGGAACGCGTCGGTGACGCCGGAGGCGCCGAAGTACGCGGCCATGACCTGCTCGCGCACGAGGCCCAGGATCCGCGAGAAAAAGGTAGCGATCGCCATCTTGATGGTGGAACGTAGAACGGACATAGAACTCTCCTGCCCCGCCATTGTCGCTCGGGAGGAAATTTTTGCAAAGGAAAGATTCGAACTCGTTTACTCAAACATCGGTCCCAGATCGCCCCGCTCGGTGGCCCGGTGACTCCGACGCTCCTTACTTTCGCTCGCCGGGCCGGAAGCGGATGTTAGAAGAATCATCGTTACAATCGGTAGGGGCATGGGAAACACTGGAGGAAGGCCGGAGGCCACCAGGTCGCCCGGGCCCCAGGACGGGGCACCACCGAGCGACCTCACACACACACCGGGTCCCCCAGGACGTCGGGCCCCGGAAGAGACAAGATGGAGGTCCCGTATGTATCTCGCCATCGCCGTAGAAACCAAGCAGCACCCGCGGAGCCAGACCGACTATCGGGTCTGGTATCTGGAGATCGACGCCGTCGGAACCGTCGTCGGCGTCGGGGT
>JBILTI010000276.1:0-3883 GCA_044371595.1 Bacteriovoracaceae bacterium | reverse complement strand
ACCTCGTAACGCTGCTCTACGACCTCTGCGGCGATCCCCTGAACCAGCGCGGCTACCGGCTCTCGAAGACCGAGGCGCCGCTCAAGGAAAACCTCGCCGCCGCGATGCTACAGATCGTCGGCTGGAACCCGCAGGAGGAGCACCTCCTCGACGCGATGTGCGGGTCGGGGACGATCGCCATCGAGGCCGCGCTCATGGCCGGCAACATTCCCCCGAGCTTCCTAAAGGTCGACCGCTACCTCAAAAACGTTAACTACAAGCACTGGACCTTCCAGAACTACCCGTGGCTTACGAAGGACCAACACCTCCAGGCGAACTTCACGCAGCTCCTGAAGGGCGTCCTGGCCGACACCGAGAAGGGCCTCGCCGAGCTCCGCAAGCGCCCGGGCCTCATCGTGGCGAACGACCTCTCGGAGATGACCCTCAACTCCGCCCGGGAGAACGCCCGGAAGGCGCGGCTCGAGGACGTCATCGACTTTACCCACGTCGACGCCCGCGAAACCTACCCCGCAGGACCGAAGACTCTCTTCATCTGCAATCCCCCCTACGGGGAGCGGCTCGAACCGGGGGACGAGGAGAAGCTCCGGACCCTCTACAAGGGCCTCGGCGATCACTGGAAGCACAACTTCAAGGGCCACCGGGCGGCGCTCTTCACCGGGAACCTGGAGGTGCTTAAAGCGGTCGGCCTCAAGTCGTCGAAGCGGCACATCCTCCACAACGGGGACATCGATTGCCGGCTCGCCGAGTACGTGATCTACTAAGCCTTTGCCGTTTTTCCGAGGATGAGGATGCTGTCGTCGCGGACCTTGATGACGTAGTCCCAAGGTTCGAGCTTGGGCTTGAGGTTCGTGAGATGCGTGTTGATCGTTCCGGGCTTCACCGGATCGCTTCCCCAGATCTTCTCGATGAGCTCCGTCCGGCTGAGGCTCCGGGGGTACGAGCGCACGACGTGGCTCAGGAGCCGGAGCTCGAGGAGCGTCAGGTCGATCGTCTTCCCCGCGATCGCCGCCTTCATCGAGCTTGCGTCGATTTCGAGGTTCCCGAGGCCGAGATTCGTCGACCGCTCCACGAAGAAGCGGATCTTGTTGGAAAGCCGGATCACCATCTCCTCGGGGCGGATGGTGCGGGAGAAGAAATCCATCGCCCCCTCCTGGTACGACTTTAGCTTAACCTCGTCGCTCGGGTCCCCGGAGATGAAGAAGACCGGGCAACCGTTGTAGACCGGGTGCGCCGCGATCTTCTGGAAGAGCGCGTGGCCGTCGATGACGGGCATGTGGACGTCGACGAGTAGCGCGTGTGCCTGGATCCGGCCCAGCACTTGCGGAAAGGTAGTCACGTCCTGGCACCCGACGACGTTGAAGCCTTCCCCCAGCACTTCCTTCAAGCACTCGATGTTCTCGATCTGATCGTCGAAGACCACGAGGTTCCACTTCATGCGGTGACTTTCTTCATCAGCTGCACGCCGCGGGACTTCAGCCCGTTGATCTCGTAGTCCCAGTCACCGAGCTTGGTATTGAGGTTTGAGACGTGGGTGTAGATCGTCGCGTCGAGGACTTGGTCGGTCCGCCAGACCTGCTTGATGAGCTGGTCCTTCGAGACGACGTCCGGGAAGTTCCGGAGCACGAGGCAGAGGATCTTGAACTCGATGAACGTCAGCGGCAGCTCGCGGCCGTGAAGGTAGGCCTTGAGCAGCGTCAGGTTGATCCGGATGCTGGTAAACTCGATGACGCTCCGATGCTTCTGGAAGAACTGGATCTTCGATTTGACCCGGGCGATCATCTCCTCCGGCCGGATGTCCCGGTTAAGGAAGTCGACCGCGCCGAGGAGAAAGGAGCGGATCCGCGCGTCGTCGGAGGCGTCGGAGGAAATGAAAAAGATGGGACAGCCGTTGTAGCGCGGGTGCTCGATCAGCTTCTCGTGGAGCGTGAAGCCGTCCATAACCGGCATGTGGATGTCAACGAGGATCGCGGTGTAGGAGGTCTCCGCGAACTGGTCGAGGAACGCCTCAGGTCTCTGAAACGTCGCGACGTTGAACTCGTCGTCGAGGACGGTCTTGATGCACTCGAGGTTGAGGTCGTTGTCATCGACGTAGGCGATGTCTGCTTTCAAAACTTCTTCCCTGAATAAGACTCTACTTCAGGCGGTCTTCGAGCTTCATCGCTAAAGTAGGGCTTGCAAATTTTAAAAGTGCGGTCTTGTTAACGACCTTGTCAAAGTGCTTCTCAGACTTACTAAAGAAGTATCCGGCGACGTCCTGATCCTTAAGGAAAATCGTATGTCCCTTGGTGTCGAACTTCCGCAGAATGAACTCCGAATCTAAGAACAAGATGTCTCGGATCGTAAAATTCTTAGCTACGTACATGATAATGCAATAGTCGGATAATTCAGCTAAAGATTTCTTGATCTTTACGCCCTTCGGCGACGTCGAATCGTGCCAGTGCACCTTAACCTCAACGACCTTTCCTTCCTCGGTTTTGAAGTCGAAGCCCCGCTGCGACGAAGACTTGATTTGATGCAGCCCAAAAATTATCTTCGAATACCACTCTCCGAGTTGGATCGGAAGGTTCTTGCCGTTCATCAAGACCTTGTGATCTTTGAGGATCTGGAACGTCTGATGCACCACCTCGACGGTATCGAAGATCGCCTTCTGATCCGGGAGATGCAGGATGCCGATGTTCTTCATCACCTTGCTCGAGAGCCGCTTGTTGAACTGCGTCTGATACCACAGGTCGAACTCGCCGAGCTCGAGGAAGTCGTAGGAGCTGAAGACGAAGCCCTCGGCCTTTAGCTTGTTGATGGAATCGACGGCCGGCAATTCTTTCTGAAGGAACGAATACGGGACGTATTCCCGGTCATTGCTTCCTCTGACATAGATCGAGTCTTTGTCATAGTCGGAGCTGCCATGAGTCGATCCAGAGAACCTCTGGGCCAGCTCATAGACTTTATCTTTTAACACGGTGTAACCTTTTAAGTTAAATTACACTCATCCTAGCACAATACCGATCAAATCTCTAGCGTTGTCATGTCCTCGTGGAAGTCGGAGATGGTCTTGGCGATCGAGAGATTGTGGATCAAATACTGGGAACAATACACCTTAAAGTCGGTGATCTTTGATTCATAATATTTTCTGTCTTCTGCCGAGGCACCGGCGAGCTTCTTGTCGACGAGCGTCGCGGACTCGAGGAGCCGCCAGGCGATGACCATCTGAGACGCAAAGGTGAGGAAATCGGTACAGTTCTGGAGGATCAGATTATACTGGTTGTTCTTCGCGAAGCCCGAGATCTGATGGAGGACGCCCTGGGCACTCAGGAGGACCTTGCTGAAGAGCTCCTTCTCGCGCTTAAACTTCGCCTCGTCGAGGCCCTGGACGCTGGCCACGATCTCCTGCGATAGGGCGGAGATCGTCTTGCCGCCGTCCTTGAGGATCTTCCGCATCACGAAGTCGATCGCCTGGATCCCGTTAGTGCCTTCGTAGATCATCGCGATCTGCGTGTCCCGGACGAACTGCTCGACGCCGTATTCGGTGCAGTAACCGTAGCCGCCGTGGGCCTGGAGGGCCGCGGACGAGACGTTGAAGCCCTGCTCCGAGCAATAGGCCTTACAGATCGGCGTCAGAAGACTGATCAGCGCCTCCTGCTTAGGGTCGTGGTGGGCCTTGTTGAAGAGGTTCGCGGTATAGAGGCAGAGCGCGCGCATCCCGCGGGACAGCGCCCGCATCCGGAGGAGGTTCCTGCGGACGTCCGGGTGGCCTATGATCTCCTTCCCAAACTGCGTCCGCTCGCTGGTGTACTTCTCGGCCATCATGTACGCGAGGTTCGCCTGCGCCTCGCCCTGGAGGCCGCAGTAGAGCCGCGCCTCGTTCATCATGATAAACATCGTCTCC
>JBILTI010000275.1:0-3897 GCA_044371595.1 Bacteriovoracaceae bacterium | reverse complement strand
CCCGAGGCGCGCTTTACGTTCCGGCAGATCGACATCGAAGACAAGGCCGCGCTCCGAGAGCTCTTCCGCGAGCATCGCTTCGACGCGGTCTTTAACCTCGCCGCGCGCGCCGGCGTTCGCTACTCGATGGAAAACCCCGATATCTACATGACGACGAACGCCCTCGGTTCGCTGAACCTCCTCGAGTGCCTGCGCATCCACGGCGTGAAGAAGTTCGTCCTCGCCTCGACCTCCTCGCTCTACGCGGGCCAGCCGATGCCGTTTAAGGAAGAGCTTCCGGTGAACACGCCGATCTCGCCCTACGCGGCGACGAAGAAGGCGGCGGAGGTCATGGCCTATACGTACCACCACCTCTACGGCATCGACGTCTCGATCGTCCGCTACTTCACCGTCTACGGCCCGGCCGGGCGGCCGGACATGTCGCCCTACATCTTCGCGGAGAAGATCTTGAAGGGCGAGGAGCTTCCAGTCTTCGGCGACGGTTCCCAGTCCCGGGACTTCACCTACGTCGACGACATCGCCGAGGGAACGATCCTCGCGGGGAGGGAGCTCGGCTTCGAGGTGATCAACCTCGGGGGCGGGAATAATCCGTACACGCTCAATCAGATGATCGCCCTCATGGAGCGCGTGTCCGGCAAGAAGGCGCGGCCCCGGTTCAAGGCCAAGGTCAAGGCCGACATGGACGTGACTTGGGCCGACATCTCGAAGGCCAAGCGGCTCCTCGGGTGGGAACCGGCCGTGAGCTTCGAGGAAGGCATCGCGCGGCTCGTGGCCTGGCATGAGTCCTACCGATAAGCTGATCGCCGATCACATCCTCGACCTCCTCCGGCGCCGGGGCCCGGGGAAGACCATCTGTCCGTCGGAGGTCGCCCGCGCGCTCTTCCCCGACCGGTGGCGGGACGAGATGCCGCGGATCCGCGACGTCGCCCGGGGCCTCGCGCGGGCCGGCGCGATCGTCGTCACCCAGGCCGGACAAGAGGTAGACCTCGACGACGCCCGGGGTGCGATCCGGCTCCGCCTCCGCTAAGATCTCGTCATGGAAAACCTCGCCGTCGTGCTGGTCCGAAACGACCGGCGGCTCCTCGATCACGAAGGCCTCGACCGGGCCCGCTCCTTTGAGCGCTTTCTGGTGCTCGCCCTGCTTCCACCGCAGTGGGACTGGCCTGACCGGATCGCCCCCGGGCGGAAGCGCTTCATCGAGGCGTCGCTGAACGCGTTTGCCGCGGCCCTCGGCCCCGTTCCGCTGCACTTTACGCGAACCCCCGCGACGCTCCTCGCGGAGCTCCGAAAACGGTTCCGGGTCACCGTCGTCGCCGAGGCCCAGGGCGCGCAGGAGGAGGAGCGGGAACTCCGGGAGCTCGCCGGAGCGGAGCTCCTGCTCACGAGGCCCAACACCATCTTCGAGCGGCCGAAGCTCTTCCCCACGTTCACGCCGTTTCGGCGGGAACTCGAGAAGGCGGGGACACCGCTGGATCCCGCGCCGCGGGTAACGTTGGACCCCGCGCGCGCGGTGACGGTGCCGGAGTTGCTGTTCAGGCCCTTCCCCGTGCCGGCGCTCGCGACCGTCGGGGAGGCGAACGGCCTTTCGCGGGCCCGGGCCTACCTCGATCGCTTCCTCCCGTCGTACGTCGACACCCGAAACTACCTCGAGGCCGAGGACGCGAGCTCGCGCTTCTCGTCGTTTCTCGCGAACGGCGAGCTCTCGGCCCGCTGGCTCTATCGGGAGATCCGCCGCCGGGATCCCGCGAACTGGCTCGCCGTCGAACTTCTCTGGCGGGAGTTCTTCTGGCAGCACGGGGCGGCCTTCGCCCTGCCGGCGACCGGACGGCGCGTCCCCGACTGGGAGGAGAAGCTCGCGCACCCGCTCGCCCGGGCCATCTACAACGAACTCGTCGCGACCGGGTACATCTCCAACCGCTCCCGGCAGATCCTCGCGAGCTACCTCCTCTACGACGTGGGCCTCGACTGGAAGCTCGGCGGCGCCGTCTTCGAGGCGCACCTCCACGACTACGACGTCTTCGTGAACTGGGGCAACTGGCAGTACGTCGCCGGCGTGAAGTTCGATCCCCGCGGGGGCCGTCGCTTCAACCTCGATCTTCAGCTCGAGAAGTACGATCCCGCTGGGACCTACGTCCGGAAGTGGAGGGGCCCCGGACCCTCCTAGGGCGACGGCAAGGCCTCGGCCTCCCGGGCGAGGATCTCGCCGAGGACGCTGTAGTAGAGATCGATGCGCCGGAGCTCCCGGGAGTGAACTTCCGGGGCGCGGCCGACCCGCCGGATCTCGGGGAGGTACGTCTCCGGGATCACCGTCGAGGCGGTACCGAGGAGAAAGCGGAGCCTGAACACCTCGACGACCTTGGAGAAGACGACGTCGCCGTCGGCGAGCGTCCGGGTCCCGCTCTGCTCGAGGACCCAGCCGCGCTTACCGTCGAGGAGGTCGTGCAGAAGGAGCGCGTGTCCGGGTCTCACCCGCTCCACGCGATGGAACGAGTACGGCGTCCCGAGGGCCGCGCGCACGAAGGGCCGGGCCGCCGGGCCAGGGAGCGCGTCGGCGAATTGACCGGCGACCGGCGCCGGCCCCCAGGAATAGAGGTACCAGGGGAGGAAGATCTCCTGAAAGAGCAGGGACTCTTCGTACGGCGGCGGCGCACTTCCGAAGAAATCCGCCCAGGCCTCGCGCTCGCGGCGGCGGCCGTAGCGTTTACGGGAGAGGGCGAGGACCTCGGCCGAGGTTGAAGTGATCTGGCGGGTGAGACTCGGAAACGGAAGAACGTTCAACGGAAACCTCCTTGGTGTGGAGAGGCTTCATAATCCCATCGGGGACGAACCGGGGACGTCATTTCGCGTTCCGCGGGCGATCGCTTCAGGGGCGAAGCGGCGCGGGGGCCTAGATTACCTTTCGGAAAAGCGCCCGGAGCCAGGTTCGGACGCTTTCGACGAATCCTTCGGTGAGCCGGACCTTCTCGATGGGGTCCGGCCAGTCGACGAACTCGGTCTCTTCCTGGAGGTCTTCGCTGAAGACGTTCGGCTGCGTATCGACCACCCGGAGCCGGTAACCGATCCGCTTCGGATTCGAGGGCCACCAGGTGAGCACGACGAAGCCGGACTTCCCGGGGCCCCGGTTTTCGCCGCCGGTTCCGGATATCAGCATCCGAGTTCCCTCGTCCTTTCCGTCGTCCTCGAGGACGTGCACGTGGCCCGCGACGTGGAGGTCGAAGTTTCCTATCACGTAGGTATCGAGGAAGACCCGGAGGCCTCCTTCGGCGCCCTTCCAGTCCTTCGACCCGGGGTAGCCGCCGCCCTTGAACGGATGGTGGGATACGGCGACCTTCACGTCGCACTCCTTGAGCCGAGGCTGCAGTCCGGTGAGCCAGCGTGTCTGCTCGCCCGCCTCGGCGAGCTGTTCCTTATAGAAGTAGAAGCTCGTATCGAGGGCCACGACGCACAGCCCTCCGTAGTCGACGAAGTAGTAGTAGTGGGGAAAGAAGAACCGCTCCTCCTCCCGGTAGAGCGCCTTCCAGGCGGCGGGGTTCCCCTGGTGATCGTGGTTTCCGAGGACCAGCAGGAAACGGAGGTCCGGGTCATCGTCCAGGAACGGGCTGTAGAATTTGAGAAACTTCTCATCGAGCTCGGGGTCGTCGGGTGATTTGATGCCGGAGGAATAGACGAGGTCCCCGAGGAGCACGATCCGGTCGCAGTCCTCTCGTTTAAGCGCATTGGCGATCGCGTCCTGGAAGGCCGTGTCCATCCCGAGGTCCCCGAGAAGGCAGAACTTCACGGACTCTTCCTGAGAGAGGCGTTCGTCCTTAAAGACCGTCGCCTTCGGCTTACTGCAGCCGACCTGGAGGAGCGCGTGGCAAAAGATGATCAGGAGCGCTAGTCGACCGGCCATGGGTA
>JBILTI010000274.1:0-3918 GCA_044371595.1 Bacteriovoracaceae bacterium | reverse complement strand
GCCAGCGTCTTCACGTTCGCGAGGCTATCGGCGTCGTGGAACTGCCGCGACTTCTGGCCGCCGGTCCCGGAGCTCGTGAGGACGAGCGCCAGCGACTCGCGGGGAACCGAGCAGAACTCGTGCTCCTTAAAAAGGTGGACCATCGTCCCCGGAACCCGCGCGAGGTCGGCTTCGGCGTCGATCTGCGACGGGTGGAAGCCGAACCGGTCCCAGAGCTTCCGCGTGAACTCGTGCCGCTCGTAGTGGTGGAGCGCGTTCTCCCGAAAGCTCTCGCGGAAGAGGGCCCGAGCTTCGGGGGAAAAGTCGAACGGGTCGCTCGCGAGGAGCCGGTCGGTGGCCCTCATAGCTGGAGGAGCTTCGGGTTGAGGGAAATCCTCTTCCAGGCCTTGAAATACTCTTCGAGGTAGACCTGGTTCTTTCCCTTCAGCTTTACGTTCTGGAAGTCGAAGATCTCGAACGAGCGGCTCAGGACGACGAAGTCGTGGCGCTTGGTACCGATCTGCTGGAAGGCCGGGAAGAAGCCGCACGGAATGAACTTCGCCTTCAGTATGCTCTCGAGGATCTTGGGCCGGTCGGCGCGGACGATGACCTCGATGTAGCGCGCACCGGCGTCGCGGAGGAGCGTGTTGGCGCGGAGGAAGAGATGGGTGAAGTCGAGGTTCCCGGGCATCTTGCCGCCGACGATGACGCTGTAGCCGTCGACCGGCGAGAGGTGGCAGAAGAGTTCGATCGACTGGTCCGGGGACATGACGACGAGGTTCGGCTGGTGGAACGGGAAGAACTCGAACTCGAGCTTCTTCTCGGCCTTGAGATTGTTGTAGCGGTAGGCGACGAACTTCGGCGACTTGATCAGCTCGAGTTCGCCGGGTTCGATCAGGACCTTCGACGGTTTCTCGGGGACGATCGGCGCGAGGTCGTTCAGACCCAGTTCGTTCCGGACGATGCCGTAGAGCGACTCGAGCTCGTGGTGGAGCTTGTAGCCGTTGACCCGCTTCTCGAGAGCCGAGGGGTAGACGATCGCGGCCAGGCAGTGGGTCTCGTACTCGAGCGTCCGGTGGGCGTTCGGGAAAATCCCGAGCTTCTTGAAGCCCAGCTTTTCCGTGAGCGTCTGGGCCGCTTCGTTCACGGTCCGCGTGGTGGAGTAGATGACGTCCACCCCGGTGGTCTTCTCGCGGAGGTAGTTGATTCCGAAGGAGAGGAGTTCCTCCATGACCCCCTGGCCCCGGACCTCGTGGCGGACGACGGCGCCGAAGGCCTGGGCGATGAGGTTTTCGACGTCGTAGGCCGCGAGCACCGACGCCACGATCTGCCCCCGGTCGTCCTTGCTGACGAACCAGAAGCCAGCCTCGGAGCGGATGAACTCGCGGATGAGGTTAAAGTCCTTCATCAACGGGTCCGGGTACAGGCCCTGGTACACGTCGAAGTAGAGCTGTGAAATCTGGAAGACGTCGTCTTCCGCGGCGAGGTGGACTTTCATGGCGGGAAGACTACCACGCCCCAGATTTTGCTCAAGCGCTCCCCTACCTTTTTACAAGGTGTTTGACTCCCGTCTAGGGGGAAGGTACCTTCGTCCCCACTTTTATGAAGACCCCGCACTATCCGCTTGGGATCCACTACCAGTTTCCCTTCGTCGACCGCCGAGAACGGGCCCTGCTCCTTGAGTGGCTGGGAACCCTGCATCCCCTCTGGGAGCAGCGCTTTTCCGCGAACAATCCGCCCCCGCCTGGGGACCAGCAGCGCCCCCTCCTGAGACCCGTCTACTGGCTCGGAAACTGGCAGTTCGCCTGCCTCGACTACTACCACCCGCCGAAGGGGACGCTCTACCGGTGCCTCCGCGCCGAGCCCTATCCGCCGTTCCTCAGGAAGCTCGTGGACCGGATCGAGTTCATCGCGAAGAAGCGCTTTCCCCGCAGCTTCTTCCCCGACAAGTGGACGCTCAACACCTGCCTCATCAACTTCTACGGCGACAAGCTCGAGGACGGGAAGTGGGTCGATCGGGCGCGGGTCGGCGAGCACAAGGACTTCGAACCGGGCCCGGTCGGGTCCCTCTCGCTCGGGGAGCGGGCCTTCTTTCAGTTCGTCCAGGGGAAGTCGACCCTCGGCGAGGACAACATCGTCTTCTCCCAGTGGCTCGAGGACTCGTCGCTTCAGATCTTCGGCGGCGACAAGTGGAAATCCAAGACCTTCCACCGGGTCCAGCGGGTGGAAGACCGCCGCGGCGAGCTCCTCGGCCCCGCGATCGAAGGCTTCCGGACCCGGCGGATAAACTTCACCTTCCGGTACGTCCCCGAGGAGCACGTCTACCCCCTCGCCGAGCTCCCGGGGCCGCAGCGGGAGGATATCCGTCCTTATTTGGAAACCCTGGCCCTGCACTCCCCCTACTTCCGGAAGCTCCTAAGTCCCTGAGACGCCGAAAATCCCAAGTTAAAAACTCAAGTCTTCCACACGAGAGACGATAGGATCTCTACGCAAAGACAAACCGCCTGCTAGGAGAGGCCCTTACCGCTAGGCCTCGAGCTCCTGGAGCCGCGCTTCGTAGCGGTTGAAGATCTCGTCGTGGACGAGGGTCTCCTCGGTCAGCTCCTCGAACGCTTCCTCGACGCGCTTCCTCACCCCGCCGAGCCGCTGGGAGGTCTCCTGGATCTTCTTCGAATCGCCGCCGGCCGCGAGGTCGATAAGCGACGCCTCGAGCCGCCCCTGTTCCGTCTCGAGCGCCATGATCTCTTTCTCCAGGGCCTCGATCTTCTTCTTCCGCGGGTTCAGCTCCCGGCCCCGCTCGATGATCAGCTCGGAGCGCAGGCGCTTCAGCTCCTGCCGGCCCGGTTTCTGCTCCGCGGCCCGCGCCGGCGCCGGGGCCTCGGTTTCATCCTCCCAGCCGATCTTCCGGAGGAAGTCGTCGTAGCTCTCCGGGAAGAACTCGGCCTTCCCGTGGTGGAAGACCACGAGCTTCGTCGCCACCTCGCGGATCATCGCCTCCGAGTGGGTCACGATGACGACGGCCCCGGGGTAGCTCTGGAGCTCGAGGGTCAGCGCCTCGACGGACTCCTGGTCCAGGTGGTTCGTCGGCTCGTCGAGGAGGAGGAGGTTCGACGGCTTCGCGAGGAGCTTCGCGAGGAGGACCCGGGCGCGCTCGCCGCCGGAGAGGACCTTGATCTTCTTCTTGGCGAGGTCGCCGGAGAACATCATGACCCCGGCCAGCGACCGCGCCCGCTGGAGGCCCATCGCGGGATCCGCGCCGAGGATCTCCTCCTCGATCGTGTTCTCGAGGTCGAGCCGGTTGATGTTCGTCTGTCCGAAGTGGCCCGCGAGGAGGTTCACGTTCCGCTGGATCGCGCCGGCCCCGGGATCGAGGTCCCCGGCGAGGAGGTTCAGGAGCGTCGACTTGCCCTTGCCGTTCTTTCCGATGATCGCGATCTTGTCGTTCCGGAGGATCGGGAAGTTCAGGTTCCGGATGAGCTGGTCCGCCGTGTAGCCGAACGTGAGGTCCCGGGTCTCGAGGAGGACCTTCCCCGGGCACTCGCGGAAGGTGAACTCGAAGTCGAGGCTCGCCATCATGCTCAGGGCCTCGAGCTCGGGCATCTTCTCGAGGAGCTTCAGCCGGGACTGCGCCTGCGCGGCCTTGCTCGCCTTGGCGCGGAACCGGTCGACGAAGTCCTCGAGGTCGCGGCGCTTCCGTTCGGCGTTCTGCCGGGTCTTCTCGTAGATCTCCTCCTCGAGGAGGATCTGCTCGAAGTACTTCAGCGAGGTCCCGGGGATCTTGACGAGCTTCTGCCGCCAGATCCCCATCGTGTGCGTCGTCACCTCGTCCATGAAGCCCCGGTCGTGCGTGATGAGGATCAGCTCGCCCTTGAAGTCCCGGAGGAACTTCGCGAGCCAGCGGAGCGAGACGATGTCGAGGTAGTTCGTCGGTTCGTCGAG
>JBILTI010000272.1:0-3927 GCA_044371595.1 Bacteriovoracaceae bacterium | reverse complement strand
GCCCTCGACAGCTCGAAGAACATCGACCAGCTCTCGAAGGCGTCCGAGGAGATCGGCCAGGTGGTGAAGGTGATCGCCTCGATCGCCCAGCAGACGAACCTCCTCGCGCTGAACGCGACGATCGAGGCCGCGCGGGCCGGCGAGGCCGGGAAGGGCTTCGCCGTCGTCGCCCACGAGGTGAAGGAGCTCGCGAAGCAGACCGCCCGCGCGACCGAGGAGATCAACTCGAAGATCAGCTCGGTCCAGCGCGAGACGACCTCGGCCGTCACGTCGATCAAGGGCATCACGAACATCATCGAGAAGCTCAAGGAGATCAACGTCAGCGTCGCCGGCGCCGTCGAGGAGCAGAACGCGGCGATCAACGAGATCTCGCGCTCCGCCCGGGAGGCGTCGAAGGGGACTGGCGAGGTCAACAAGAATATCGCCCACGTCTCCGAGGTCGCGAACGATTCCGCGAAGTCGGCCTACGTCCTGAAGGAGCTTGCGACCGAGACGAAGGACCTCGTGGGCCGCGTCCAGGAGATCGACAAGTTCCTGAAGGGCCTCGGCTGGTCGACGAAGGGCTAGGGGCCTGGTCGACGAACGAACAGACAAAAAAAGGTCCCGCGGATGCGGGACCTTTTTTTTGTTCCTGAAGTAATGGGAGAGCGGGGGCGGCGGGGCTAGAGGTTGGCCGTCAGCTTGAGCTTTTCGACGTCCCTGATGTAGATGACCTTGCCTTCCTGCTCGAGGATGCCCTCCTCCTTGAACTCGGAGATGAAGCGGATGATCGTCTCGTTCGCCGTCCCGACCATCGACGCCATCTCCTCGCGGGTGAGCTTGATGTCGAGCCGGAAGCGGCCGTACTCGTTGACGCCGTAGTTGTTCTTCAGGAGCAGGAGGAGCTCCGCGAGGCGCTCGCGGACGTTCTTGTAGGACATCGCTGCGTTGCGGTTCTCGAAGGCTGCCATCTCGTCGCTGAGCTTCCGGATAACGTTGAGGGCGATCGCCGGCTCCTTCGCGATCAGGGCCAGCATGTATTTCTTATCGATGAAGCAGACCGTGGCCTCTTCGATGACCGTGGCCGTCGCCGTGTAGTTGTCGTTGGTGCAGAGGTTCTGGTGCCCGAGGACGTCGCTCGGGCCCGCGATGCGGAGGATGATCTCCTTCCCGTCGCCGCCGATCTTCGAGATCTTAATCTTCCCACTTCGGATGCAGTAGACCCCGAACGCCGGGGTCCCCTGTAAGAAGAGCGTCTGGCCTTTCTTGTACGTGTTAATGACCTTGTTCGCTCCGAGCTCCTCGACGACGCCGGCCGGGACATCGCAGAAGATTCCCTTTCCGACGCAGTCGCAGTTTTCGCAGCTGATTGACTTGATGATCTTTCCCATGGGCTTCGACTCCTAGCCTTAACGATAGCATGACAAATCTCATGATCTAGGGGATATCTAAGGGTGCGTTTAAAATTTTTGCGTTGGTTTACGAGCCGTTTACAAAGGCTTTACAATCGATTTACAACGCCCGACGGGGCCGACTCCGACGGTACTTTATTTCGAATTTTTTCCCGAGGAAGCCGCTGAATTTATGAAAACCACCTTCGATCCCGATTCCTGGGCACCGGAAACCCAACTCGTTCACCCGGTGAAGGTTCCGCTGCCCGTGGGGAACGAACCCCTCGTGGCGCCGGTCTACCATTCGGCAAAATTTTCCCCGAGCGAAGGGCTTTCGCCGAGCGAGCAGTTCGTCTACGGCCGCGTCTCGAACCCGACCACGCGGCAGCTCGAGCTGACCCTCGCGCGGCTCCAGCGGCGGGAGGACTGCATCGTCGTCGGCTCGGGGATCGCCGCGCTCACGGGGACGTTCCTGGGGCTCCTCTCGGCCGGGGACCACGTGATTACGTTCCGTGAGCTTTACAAGCCCGCGCGGCAGTTCATCCGGGAGCAGCTCCCGCGCTTCGGCGTCGAGCACTCCGTCCTGCCGCTCGACCGGCTCGATCTCCTGGCCGCGACGATCCGCGCGAAGCGGACGAAGCTCATCCACTTCGAAAGTCCGACGAACCCGAACCTCAACGTCGCCGACATCCCGCGGCTCACGGAGATCGCGCGGGAGCACGGCGTCCTCGTGAGCATGGACGGCACGTTCGCGGGCCTCCACCAGCACTTCGACGGCGCCGCCGACGTCATGATCCAGAGCCTCACGAAGTTCGGCAACGGGCACGGGGACGTGATCGCGGGCTCGATCGCCGGTCCCCGTGAGCTCGTCGGCCGGATCCGGACCACCACCCAGTACCTCGGGGCGCACCTCGATCCGCAGGCCGCCTACCTTATCCAGCGGGGCCTCAAGACGTATCATCTGCGGTACCAGCGGCAGTCGGAGACCGCCGGCGTCGTCGCCCGGTACCTCGAAGGCCATCCGGGTGTCGCGCGGGTCCGGTACCCTGGACTTCCGTCGCACCCGCAGCACGACCGCTCCCGCGCGCAGCTCCTGGACTTCGGGGCCGTCGTCGCGTTCGAACTCGCGGCGCGCGGAGGGGTGACGGCGGAGACGTTCTGCCATCGGTTGTCGCTCATCCAGCTCGCGGCGAGCATCGGTTCGACGGAGTCGATCATCTGCCCGACGCTAGCGTTCTTCGGCGCGGACCTCGCGCCGGCCGAACTGACGGAGATGGGCCTCAACGCGTATTCCCTTCGGCTCTCGGTGGGCCTCGAGGATCCGGCCGATCTCATCGCCGACCTCGCTGCGAACCTCCCGAGTTAGCGGCCGTCTAGAGCGTGTCGATCAGGTTGTACTCGCCGGAGTCCTCATCGGGGTCGTCCGGCCCGTCGCGCTGGAAGCCTTCGTAGAGGGCGAGGATCGAGAACGCGTAGATCAGGAGGAGAAAGAGTTCCATTCCCGTATCCTAGCATCCGGCGCGGAAACCGTTGTCTTTATGCTTCCTAAATCGGGCGCTACGGTTTTGCTCGGTTCCTCTCCAGTTTTCCTTCATTCCTCATCCATCCCCCGGGCGGAATAATCGAGGCCGGGATGAACGGTTATGCGGAAGTTTTTAATATTCTACCTCGTGCTCCAGTCCGGCCTCCCCGGCGCGATTCCCGAGGACCAGCGGCGGACCAACACCGGCGCGCCCCCCCGAACACGCCCTCCGGGGGCCGAAAAGAGGCGAGCGGCATCTCCGAGGGCCCGGGTGGCAACATGCCCGTGGAAGCGCGGCGGTTCCGCTCGCGATCCGACATCACGGGCGGGACCTCGAACGCCGGCGGCGTGATGGGAACCGGAACCGGTGCCGGCAGGACCGTCGGGCGCGAACTCGATGAGGGAACGATCACCGCGGGATTCACCGACGGCGCGACGGAAGAGTGACCGCGCGTCGAGGCCGGCCCGCTTTTTGCTTCACCAATTCTAAGTTCAGCCATGAGGAGGAAAAATGATCGATCAAAATGAAACCATCAGGAACGAGGAGACCGCCCCTGGGACGAACGGCCCTGTCTCCCTCGAGAAAATGAAAGAGTACGGCAAGAAGGCGTACCTTCCGCTGCTGTCCGTGGTCCACAAGTATCAAGACGAATTCACTCCTTATCTGGACGCGCTCTCGAAGGGCCTCCGAGGGGGCGTCGAACGGCTCGAGGCCGCGGACGCCACCGACGCGGACCGGTACGTTTCCCGCTTCTTCCGGGAAGCCGCGGAGGGGATTGGCGACGCCCGGCGCCGACTCGAGACGCGGGAGCTGAGCGACCTAACGGCCTTCGTCTCCGACCTCGCCGCGCGGAAGCCGAGCCTCACGTTCAGCACCTCGTACATCGCGGGCCTCTTCTTTGGCCGCCTCTCCCGGCACATCATCCACGGCCGCGCCGCCCGGAACTCGACCGCCGAGGCCCCGCCGGCCTTCGAGAAACCGCTCTCCACCGAGCTACCGTCGCGAGACCAATCGATCCACTAGAAAGGAGTTTT
>JBILTI010000271.1:0-3928 GCA_044371595.1 Bacteriovoracaceae bacterium | reverse complement strand
TGAAAGAGCTGGTAAGAACGGTAAATTGTTCAGGTTTTTCTCTCCGCAGTATTAGTAATCTTTACAAAATCTCAAGACCGCACCGCGTTTATACTTTTAAAACCGCATCGGGGCCTATAAAAAGACCGCCTTCGAATTACGAGACTGTTTAGCAGAGGTTTGGCCTCGCGTTTGTAATTCATTTAGCAGGATATCCGGACACGAGGTTCGGATGCACATCACGGGGAAACAACGAATGAACGTAATTAGCTTAGGTGACTACAAGGAAACGAAAGAACTGCAGCGCTGCGAAGAGACCTACATCCGCTACCTCAAGACGCTGGGAAACTCCCAGCTCGAGGTCGAGGTCAACGTCCTCCTCGAGGAGTTCTCCGGCGACGTTTACGGCCGGGATTTCTTTTCCAAAGGCCGTCTCATCCTCAACGAGATCAGCCTCCGCGCACAGGAACCCGTCAGAACGAAGATTCTTAACATCTCCCGCGACACGCTCCGACTGATCTAACGTAACTCCTCGGCGGGGGCCATCCCCCCGCCGCCTTACGAATAAAAAACTTTTCCTACTGGACCTGACCACTGCCGGGTGCGCCGCCGGTGTTCTTCTGGGTCTGCGTCGTCCCGGTCGTCGCCGTGCCGCCGCTCTTGTTACCAAGGCGAGCGCCTCGTCGTTCTTGCCGAAGGCGCCCGGGAACGTACCGCCCTTGTTGCTTCCGCCCTCCAGCTGTAGCTCCTCCTCGTCGGTCTCCTCGCCCCGGGCCCTCTGCGAAGCCGCGCCGTAGTCTGCGCCGGCCTGGTTCGGCTCATTCTTGTCCCGGCCTAGGGACTCGCCGCTCTGCTGATGTGACTGATGGACCTCCGTCTGGCCGCCCCGTGCACATTTGGTAGTTTCGGCCCCCGGCCCGCCTTGCTGGTTGGCGGTGACGTCCTCTGAAGCCTCCGCTCCGCGAAGCCCCCGGCGATCCGCACCACCGGCGGGATCAGCGATTCCGCCGCGATCCAGACGAGCCGCGCCATCCGCAGATTGCGCCGGAAGATCCGTCCCATTATCGCCCTCACGATCCTGGTTATCAGAAAATTTTTCATGCTCTCCACTCCGATTACTGCTGGTTACGCTATGGCGAGTCGGATTTCGCCGTATCTGACTTTGATTGGTATTCGCACTTTCCCGTGCCATAAAAACCTCCTCTCGGTCTCCGGGGATTACCGCACACGCGGTGCCGGCCCGGGCAGGGCCTCCGAACCGCGCTCGCGCGGGTGCCCGGGGAAAAAATCCCCGGGCGGGGAGCGGGCGGTCGCGGTATCCGCGGCCACCGTCTAGGCTCCCCCTGGCGAGATTCTTGCTCCTTCCGACTGCGATGACGAGCGAGCGCTTGGGAGGATTAATGACGGCACACGGCGCGCATCTCCGCGGCTTTTTCGCAATCGGCGCCCTGGTGCTAACCGGCTGCGGGGCCGCCCCCGAACGGGCCGCCCCGTCGGCGGTCGCGCCGTTGGTCCCCGGAACGCGGTACACGACGATCGTGTTCCCGGCCGGCGCGGCGGCGCTGGGCCGCGACCATAAGGCGCTCCTCCGGGAGCTCCTGGCGACGGCGCGGCGGGACCGGAAACCGGTGGAGGAGATCCGCGTGCTGGCCTGGGCCGACGAGGAGTATCCGGAGGGCGGAAAGAAACCGCCCCCCTCTCCGAAGGCCGAGTCCCTCGCCGCGGCCCGGGCGCTGGCCATCCGCGACTTCCTCGCCCAGGACCTGGGCGAGGCGCGGGACATCGACGCCTACAACATGGCCCGGCGCCCGACGGTGATCGCGCGCCTCTTTCGGAGCGACGAGTTCCGGGTCAAGGACGCCTTCGAGCAGAGCGGGGCCACGGCGTCGCCGCTCCCGGACGGCCGCACTTCGTATACGAAGGCGTCGAAGGCGCTGGTGATCATCGACTACGAAGACGAGGACGATAACCTATAACAGGAGGCCCTTATGCCAAACAAGATCGAAGCGGAGTTTACCCAGCAGCCCATCAACATCGGCATCGACGAGAAGGCGCGGAAGCAGGTGTGCAAGGGCCTCTCGAAGCTCCTCGCCGACTCCTACCTGCTCTACCTGAAGACGCAGAACTATCACTGGAACGTGACCGGAAAGATGTTCCAGTCGCTCCACACGCTCTTCGAGGAGCAGTACACGGACCTGGCCGAAGCCGTCGACGAGATCGCGGAGCGGATCCGCGCGCTCGGCGAGTTCGCCCCCGGGTCGTTCTCGGCGTTTTCGAAGGTGACCTCGATCAAGGAAGAGAACGGGCTCCCGACGGCCGAGGAGATGGTCCACAACCTCGTCGTCGGCAACGAGGCCGTCGTGAGCACCGCGCGGGAGATCATCAACCTCTGCGACGAGGCCGAGGACGACGTCACGGCCGACCTCATGGTCGAGCGGATGCAGATCCACGAGAAGTACGCCTGGATGCTGCGGTCGATGATCGCGACGCAGAAGGGTCACTGAAGGTAGCGGCGCACGTTCGCCACCAGGCCCTCGAGGTCGATGGGCTTGGTGATGACGTGCTCGTATAGCTCCGGCGGGACCTCCCGCTCGACCTCGTGGGGCGACGCCGAGATCATGACGACGGGGCAGCGCTTGACCGGCGCGATGTCGTTCTTCCGGACGACGAACTCGCTCCCCTTCATCTCGTCCATGTGGTAGTCGACGACGATCAGGTTCGGCGCGGGCCGCTCGCGCCGCAGGGCCTCGAGGGCCTCGACCGGAGAGCTGAACGCCCGGATCGCGAAGCCCTCCTTTCCCAGCGCCCAGCAGATGACCTCCCGGAGGTCGTCGTCGTCGTCGACGATGAACAGGCGCTTCCGCTGGTCCTTCCGCCGGGCATCGGGCCGGAGCGCGGCCGCGGGTCCCTTCGGGAGGGTGAAGCTGAAGCGGGCGCCGGTGCCCGGGAGGTTCTCCGCGCCGATGTGTCCGCCGTGGGCCTCGACGATCGTCTTACAGATGAACAGGCCGAGGCCGGTCCCCGAGACCGTTCCATCGCCGCCGGTCCAGTACTTCTCGAACGCCTTGTGGAGGTCGGCCTCGGAGAGCCCGGGCCCCGAGTCGTCGACGGCGAGCGTAACCTCGTGATCCTGCTCCTCGAGGGAGACCGAGATCGTCCCCCCGAGCGGCGTGAACTTCACGGCGTTGTTGATCAGGTTGCACAGCACCTGAAACATCTTGTTCCGGTCGACCGAGAGGTGCGCCCCGGCGGGGATTGCGGTGCGCAGGATAAGCTCCTTCTCCTGGATCAGCGGCCGGAGCGAGTCGACCACGTCCTGGACGAGCTTCTGGATGCTGACCGTTTGCCGGTGCACGCGGGAGAGGCCGTTCTCCGACTTGTTCTTGTCGAGGAGATCCGAGATAAGGACCTTCATCCGATCGGTGGTCTTTAGGATCCGGTTCGCCTGGATCTTGACCTCCTCCGCGAGGACCGATTTACCGGCCCGGTCCGAGGCCCGGAGGAGCATCTGCGCCTCGAGCTGGATCGCGCTCAGAGGGTTCTTGATGTCGTGGGAAACGATCGCGAGCATCTGCTCCTTCGCGGCGAGGGCCTCGTGCGCGAGCCGGTGGGCCCGGGCCTCCTTCTCCCGCGTGTCGTGCTCCCGACGGATCCGGCGGACCACGTTCGAGAGCCTCTCGAGGTTCGAGCGGAGGACCACGTCCTCGACCCCCGCCTTGACCATGTCGACGACGACCTCCTCGCCGACGCCGTCGGTGACGAGGACCAGCGGCGTCTCCGCGGCTTCGGCCCGGAGGACGGCGAGCGCGACGAGCGGCGGTACGGCGCCGTGGGCGGTGTCAGACATGACCATCGACCAGGTCCCGGCCCGGAGCCGGGCCCGGAGGGTATCGAGGTCCGGGACGACCTCGGCTTCGACGGCCAGGTCCCCTCGCTCGAGCTCCCGCAG
>JBILTI010000269.1:0-3941 GCA_044371595.1 Bacteriovoracaceae bacterium | reverse complement strand
CGTCCCCGGCGAACTCATCACGCACGTGCGCTTTCCGCTTCCGCCCGCGGCGACGGATCTGCGCTTTTACAAGTCCTCGAACCGGAAGGACCTTGACATCTCGGCCGTAAACCTCGCCGTCCGGGTCACTTGGAAGGACGAGGAAAAGCGGGAGATCCGCGACGTCGCCGTCGCCGCCGGGGGCGTCGCCCCGATCCCCTACCGCTTCTTCCGCACGGAGGAGTTTCTAAAGCAGCGCTTCGACGTCGACGGCGCCGTCCGGGAGCTCCACGCGGAGGTGACCCCGATCGGCGACCTCCGGGCCTCGGCCGCCTACCGCCGGGTGATCCTCGAAAACTTCTTCCGGAGCTTCTTCTCGGAGGTGGCCCCGTGAGCCTCCCGCACGACAGCGCCCATACGCACGTGACCGGCGAGAGCGAGTTCGTCGACGACCGGCCTGTCCAGAGAAACGAACTCTTCGCCGACGTCTTCTTTTCGACCCGGGCGCACGCGCTCATTAAGCGCGTCGACCTCGCCGGCGTCCTCGCGGTACCGGGGGTTGTCGCCGTTTTCACAGGCCACGACTTCGCCCACAACCTCTGGGGGACGATCTTCAAGGACCAGCCGATCCTCGCGACCGACAAGGTGAACCACGCCGGCGAGGGGATCGTCCTCGTCGTCGCAGAGTCGCGGGAGATCGCGCAGCGGGCGAAGCACAAGGTCCTGATCGAGTACGTAGACCTCGAAGCGGTCCTGAGCATCTCTGCCGCGAAGGCCGCGCAGTCGTTCCTCATCCCGGCGCGAAAGATCGAGCGCGGGGACGTGGACGCCGCTCTCCGCGAGGCCCCGCACCGGCTCTCGGGAACGATCACGATCCAGGGCCACGACCACTTCTACCTCGAGTCGCAGGCGTCGGTCGCCTACCCCCTCGAGGACGGCCAGATCGAGGTCCACTCCTCGTCGCAGCACCCGACGGAGACCCAGCACGTGGTCGCCCACGCCCTGGACCTCGCCGACAAGGACGTCGTCTGCGTCGTAAAGCGCATGGGCGGCGGCTTCGGCGGCAAGGAATCCCAGGCGGCGCCCTTCGCCGCGATGGCGGCCCTCGCCGCCCGGAAGCTGAACCGCCCGGTCCGGCTGTGCCTCACGAAAGACGACGACATGATCATGACCGGGAAGCGGAACCCGTTCGAGAACGAATACACCGTCGGCTTCGACGGCGACGGCGCCATCCGCGCCCTCGACGTCCGCCTCTTCTCCGACGCCGGCGCCTACGCCGATCTTTCGACGTCGATCATGGAGCGGGCGATGCTCCACTCCGACAACGCGTACTTCGTCCCGCACATGCGCGTGGTGGGGCAGGTGTGCCGGACGAACCACCACTCGCACACGGCCTTCCGGGGCTTCGGGGGCCCCAAGGGGGTGGCGACGGTGGAGAAGGTGATCGAGGAGATCGCCCACTACCTAAAGAAGGACCCGCTCGATGTGCGCCGCCGGAACCTCTACGCCACCGAGGGGGGGCGGAATGTTACGCACTACGGTCAGGCGGTGGAGAACAACACCCTGGGCCGGCTCCTCGCCGGCCTCGAGGCGAGGGCCGACTACCGGCGCCGCCGGCACGAGGTCGAGCGGGCCAACCGCGACGGCGGGGCGATCCTCCGGGGGATCTCGCTCACGCCGGTGAAGTTCGGCATCTCGTTTACGACCCGGTTCCTGAACCAGGGGAACGCCTACGTGATCGTCCACACCGACGGAAGCCTCCAGATCGCCACCGGCGCGACGGAGATGGGCCAGGGCGTGAACGCCCGGATCGCCGAGCTCGTGACGAGCGAGCTGGGCCTCCCGCGCAACGCAGCTCGGGTCATGCCGACCCGGACCGATAAGAACGCCAACACCTCCCCCACCGCCGCGTCCTCCGGCACGGACCTGAACGGCGCGGCGGCGCTCCTCGCCGTCCGGAAGATCAAGAAGCGCCTCTCCGAGCTCGCGGTGAAGCTCCTCGAGATCCCGAAGGAAAAGTGGGCCTCGAAGACCGCGGGCCTCGGCACGCAGCCCGAGGTCGAACTCGCGGACCCGTACCTGAACGAGAACGACCCGAACGGCGGCGCCGACTGGGTCTCCGGTACGGCGACGTACTTCGACGTCCGCTTCGAGGACGGGTGGGTCTTCCATCCGACGCACCCCGGCCAGAAGGTCGAGTTCAAGTACCTCGTCCTCGAGGCCTACCTGAACCGGATCTCGCTCGCCGACTATGCCTTCTACAAAATTCCCGGCATCGAATTTAATAAGCTCACGGGCCAGGGCGACGCCTTCCTCTACTTCACCCAGGGCGCCGCCTGCACCGAGGTCGCGGTTGACCGCCGGACCGGCGAGGTGAAGGTCCTTCGGACGGACATCCTGATGGACCTGGGGCGCCCGGTGAACGAGGCCCTCGACCTGGGCCAGATCTCCGGCGCCTACGTGCAGGGCCTGGGCTGGTGCACGACCGAGAACCTCGTGTACAACGAACAGGGCCTCCTACTTTCCCATGCGCCGAGCACCTACAAGATTCCGAACGTGCAGGACACGCCCCGGGTCTTCAACATTAACCTCCTCGAAAACGACGAGAACTACGCCAACGTCCGCGGCACCAAGGCCGTCGGCGAGCCGCCGCTCCTCCTCGCGGTCTCAGCGTGGACCGCGGTGAACGACGCCGTCCGGCAGACGCCGCGCTACCTCGCGAGCTACCCGGAGATCCGGATCCCGGCCACGGCGGAGAACGTCCTCCGGGCCCTGGAACCGGAACGGTTTAAACAATGGGAGTGAGCCTCTGGGCGACCTGCGACGCGCTCTCGCGGGCGGGGACGTCCTTCATCATGGTGACGATGACCGCGGTTCGGGGCTCGGCCCCGCAGGAGGTCGGTGCCAAGATGATCGTGACCTCCGCGGGCCTCGCGGCCGGCACGATCGGCGGTGGCAAGGTCGAGTTCGCTGCGATTTCGAAGGCGCGGGAGCTCCTCGCCGGGGCCTCATCCCCGCCGGTCACCGTTGTCTGGAACCTCCAGACGGACATCGGCATGAGCTGCGGCGGCGAAGTGACGCTCCTCTTCGAGCACCACCACCAGAAGAACTGGCCCGTCGTGATCTTCGGCGCGGGCCATGTCGCCCAGGCACTCACGCGTCTCCTCGCGAACCTCCGGTGTCAGGTGACCTGCGTCGACCCGCGGGAGGAGTGGATCAACCGCCTCGACGGCGTCCTCGGGATCCTCCACCCGTCGCCGAAGGACCTCGTCGCGACGTTCTCAAAACAAAGCTTCTTCCTCTCGATGACGATGGGTCACGCGCACGATGTTCCGATCCTCCGGGAGATCGCCCGCCACGCCCCCGACGCCCCGTACGTCGGCGTGATCGGAAGCGAAGTGAAGGGAATCAAGATCAAGCGGGAGCTCCGCGAGCTGGGCGTCGCCGCTGAGTTCCTGGAGAAGCTCCGGGTCCCGATGGGACTCCCCCTCGGTAACAACGAGCCGTGGGAGATCGCGGTCTCGATCACGGCCGAACTTTTGAAGGTGCGCGATGAGCATCAGGGTTAGGCCCAAAGCGATCAATAAGGTCGAAGTGCTGGGCCACTACGGCGCCCTTCTCTCGCTCGTCGAACTGGGCCTCGGCTCCGTTCTCCACGCCTTCAGGGTTCCCTTCGGAGGCCTCTTTCTTTCATTGAACCAAGGGTACCTCCTCGCCTGCGCCGCGATTAAAACCGGGGATCCGGCCATCGGCTACTCGATCTCCAACGTCGCCGCGATCTTAAAATCCCTTGCGCCGGCGGGAAATAAACTCGGCCCCATGTTGAGTCTTTCCATGCAGGGGCTCCTCTTTCGCGCGGGCCTTGTCTTCGGCGTGAACCTCCCGGGCCTCATCTTCGGCATGATCCTCCTGTCCCTGTGGTCATTTATTCAGCCCCTCGTAACCTACTACCTTTTCTTCGG
>JBILTI010000268.1:0-3943 GCA_044371595.1 Bacteriovoracaceae bacterium | reverse complement strand
CATATCCACGAGCTTCATGAGGTCACAGAGTGCGACGAAGGGTGAGCCGTTTAGCTTAAATTCTTTCATGGGAGTCCTTTTGGCCTGTTTTACCTTAAAACTCGCCTTTCCGCTACCCTTAGAAGGCCTCTCGGTAGGCGTGGCGGACCTCCGAGCGGAGGAAGGAGGACTTCTCGGCGCCCGTGCGGCTGCGCCGCTCGATGTCCCGCGGCTGCCAGAAATACATGGAGACCGGGATGAGGTAACAGTCCTCCCGGTTCTGGTTCCGTCGGTAGTCGTAGTAGTCGCTCACCTCCGGGCAGGCGCGGCCCGAGTAGACGAAGTTCCGGATCCAGGCCGCGACGGACAAGGGCATCCGGGTGAAGGTGCGATCGAGGATCCGCACGGTCTCGTCGGCGAGGGCCACCGACGGGGCGACGTGGAACCACCACTTGTAGCGGTAGTTCCGGATGTAGCGCCAGGTAAAGAAAAGGAAGTGCTTGGAGGAGCGAAGGCCCGTCGCCCGGAACTCCTCCCAGGCCCAGACGTGGGCCCGGTTGTAGCACTGGGAATCCCGCTGATGATCCCGCCGCATCCGCTTGAAAACCGCGAGGGCGTCGGCTTCGTCGGGGAGGACACTCGGCTCAAAGCTCCGCGGGAGCGGGGGCCTGGGCCCGGCGACGTCGACGCCCTCCCCGATCGTCTGGGCCGCGATGAAGTTGTTGCGTTCGTCCGCGTCCACGGCGAGCGTCGCCCCCCGCCGCTGGCACTCCCGGAACGAGGCGAGGAGCTCCGCTTCCTCCCGCGGGAGGAACACGACCGCGCCGGTTTCGAGGAGGATCAGGTGCGGACGGCCCGGGCCATCTGAGGCGTCGACGTGGGAAACTCGGGATTCGAAGACCCGCGCCTCGAGCGCCCCGACGAGACAGAGAACGAAAAAAAGCGGAACGAGAACCTTCATAGACCCTCCTTGGCCCGACCCTTCGATAGAGCTTAGAGAGGTTCCGGATGAGAATAAAGGAACGTCGCCGGTGCTCGCCGTTTACCGAGCGATGAGCTTAGCTTCGAGACCGGGCCTAGGCCCGGCTTAGGCCTCAGGGCCTGGGCGCAGGCGGAGAAGATCCACCGGCGACGACAGCTTCCCGAGGATCTTCTTCGGGGCCCGGCGGAGCGAATCTTTCCCGACCCGCAGTTTTTTCCGTACGATCCGCTTGATGACGAACTTCTTCACTAGGTTCACCCGAACCTCCTTGTCCGGCGATGATAGCCCGCGGGAGCGAAAGGAGAACTAAAGATACTCTAAGGCCCGGACCGCGGAGGAAAAAATCATTTAAGTTTATTTAAGTATCAAAAAAATAAAAAGTTGTGATATGTGAAGCGCACGTATGGATAAACTTCTCTTAAAACTTAAACAAGAGCACGACCTCATCTTCCGAAAAATGGACGCCGTCGTCGCCGCGCGGAGCGACCGCGGGGAGCTATTCCGGAAGCTGCAGGACCTCCTCGTCGCCCACATGTCGACCGAGGAGGAGTGCGTCTACCTCTACGTCTCCCAGCCGAACCACCATCACCACGAGATCAAGGAACTTCTCCAGCGGCTCAACCTGCTCCCCGACGGCCGCGCGTGGATCGATACCTTCGGCATCTTCCGGAACGCCGTGATCGTTCACTGTAAGACCGAGGAAGACGAGCTCTTCCGGGAAGTCCGGGGTCTCCCGATGGAAAAGATCGACGCGATCATGACCTGCGTCCAGGCACCTCGCCCAGATCGCTACGCCTTCTAGGCGGGAGCTACTTCTTCCGACGAACGCTCTTGATCAGCACCGTGTCCATAGGGACGTCCGCATGACCGTGGAGGGTTCCTGTCTTCACGAGCTTGATCCGGTTGACGACGTGCATACCGCTCGTGACCTTACCGAAGACGGCGTAGCCGTGGCCGTCCGGCGACGGGTAGTTAAGGCCCGCGTTGTCGTTGACGTTGATGAAGAACTGCGCCGTCGCCGAATCCGGGTCCGAGGTCCGCGCCATGGCGATGGTGCCGGTATCGTTGGTGAGACCGTTTTTGCCTTCGTTCTTGATCGCCGCCCGGGTCTTCTTTTCCCGCATCTTTTCGTCGAAGCCCCCGCCCTGGATCATAAAGCCGTTGATGACCCGATGGAAGATGAGCCCGTCGTAGAACTTCTCGTCGACGTAGGACAGGAAGTTCTTCACCGTCATCGGCGCCTTCGCCTCGTCGAGTTCGAGTTCGATCGTGCCCATGTTCGTATCCATCGTCACGACCGGGTTCTTTGCCATCGCGGCGAGGGAAAGGAGGAGGGTCGGGAGGAGGAAGAGGAGGTGCTTCATAGATGGTTCCTTATGAAAGAGAGTTGAATCTATCTTACGGGCCGCGCCTCAAGGTTGTCTACCCCAGGGGAGCCGGATCCCCGCCACCGACTCCGGGTAAACTTCGGCGATCCATCCCACGACGTCCCCGGATAGCTTGAGCGACAGGCCCAGGAGGACCACGCCGGCGCAGGTCATGATGAAGCGCAGCTTCCGCTCGCTGTTAAACAGCGGAACCATGACCGATGCCCCGATCGAAAGGAGCAGGAACCACAAGAGGGAAAAGGACGCGGCCCCCCAACCGAGCATCAGGCGCTGGTTGAGCTCGCCGTACTTCGACGAATAGCCGCCGATGAGGACGATGCCGTCGAGGTAGGCGTGGGGGTTCACGACGCTGAAGATGACCGCGCTGTAGATCGCGGCGCGGTAGCAGGACCGCCTCCCGTGCGCCTCAAGCGAAAGGTGCCGCTGGTCCCGGTGCCGGAGCTTTTCGATGCCGTAGAGCACGAGGAAGCCCACGCCGAGGATCCCCACCAGGATCTTGACCTCCGGGAACCGGTTAAAGAAGGTCGCCGCCCCGGCGGTCCCGAGCATGATCAGCGTGAGGTCACAGAGGAAACAGACGACGCTCACCGTGAGGTGGTAGTGGCGCTTCAGGCCGGACTCCAGAACGAAAAGGTTCTGGGGACCCAGGGCGAAGATGAGCCCCGCCTGGAGAAGCATGCCTTCGACGTAGATCTGACCCATGGTGCCTCCGGTTTAGGGGTGACGAGCGGAGTTCTACTGGCCCTCGTCGGGAACGCGAACGAGGACGCCGCAGGCGATCGGCGTGTGGCTCTCAGGCCGCTCGCCACCGAGCGTCGCCGCGGTCCGCGGAAGGCCCGCGTCCGCGGCGACCCCGAAGACGATGACCGCGCGGCCCTCGAGGGCGATCGGTGCCCCCGGCGCGAGCTTGGCGACGGCGTCGAAGCGGTCCGGGTCGGGCCGCGAGAGTTCGTCGAGGAGGAAGCTCAACGTCGTGCTCCGGCGGTAGACGTAGGCGCCGGCGCTGTTCGCTATCGGTCCGAAGTCCATTCCCTCGAGCTGGTTCGCGAGGTCGCTGTCGAGCGGAACGAGGAAGGCGCCGGAGGCCGTGAGCGTCTCGGCGACGTCGATGACTCCGTCGGCGTTCGCATCGGTCGCCGGACAGCGGCGCCCGGTCATAATGTTCTGATAGTGCTTCACTCCCCGCGGCGCGCCGGCGATGCTGCTCGAGACGCGCACGTCGTCGCCCGTGATCCGCACCTCCACCGTGCCGGTGGTTTCGTGGTTCAGCGTCGGGTTAACGGGTGCCAGGATCGCGCGGAACGTGCCTTCGTCGGTGCGTTCCTGCGTTACGACGGTCGCATTCGCGCGGGGGCGGTCGTCGTCCTTCTTTCCACAGGAGGAAAGGGAAATAAAGAAACAGAGGGTGATCGTGTGGCCTATCTTCATTCGTAAACTTCTCCTTAACAATAGGCTGAGCGGGCGATGGACACTAGCAAAGGTGGGGCCACGAGGTAAGCTATGGAATCCCAGGCCGGGAGGGCGAGCGCACGTGGAAAATGGCCCCGATCCGGGGCAGATTAGACAAACGGAAAGGAACCCCATAGGATTGGCG
>JBILTI010000267.1:0-3945 GCA_044371595.1 Bacteriovoracaceae bacterium | reverse complement strand
GCCCGTCTACGCGTATTCGACGCTCGGCTACTTCGAGGATCGGATCCTGTCCTCGTTCTTCCACTACGACGACGTCGAGCTCGCGGAACTCGTCTTCCACGAGCTCTTCCACACGATCTTCTTCATCAAGAACGAGGTCGACCTGAACGAGAACCTCGCGACGCTCTACGGGAAAGAGCTCCTCCAGGAGTTCTTCAAGGACCGGCCCGAGCTCGAGCGGTACCTCGCGACCGAGCGGAAGAAGACGCACCTCGCGAACCGCGTCGTGGAGCTCATCGGGATCCTCCAGACCGAGTTCGCGAAGCTCGGCGGCTTTAACACGAACGCGAAGGCCGACGAGCTGACCCGCCGATTCGTCGCCGAGGTCTTCCTGCCGGAGATCAACGCGTACTGCCGGAAGCTCGAGCTTCCGGAGGACGACTGCGACATCAAGGAGGAGTGGAACCAGGCCTCGTTCGCCGCGTTCCTGACCTACGAGGAGGAGCAGGATTTTCTCCAGAAACTTAAGCACGAGAAGAATTTCAACTTAAAACAATACCTCGGCTGGCTTAAGATGGAGTACGACCGCTTCCGGGATCAGGACGAGACCGAAACCTTCGAAGATCACCTGAAGCTCCAACTAAAGGTACCCCATGCGCCAATTGCTGCTGATTGACCCGCTCGACCGGCTGAACATCAAGAAGGACTCCTCACTCATGCTCGCCCTGGCGATGCAGCGCCGGGGCATCGAAACCTACGTCTTCTTCGAGCGCGACTTCGCGATCCACAACCAGGGCACGCAGAAGCTCCGGGTCCACGCCTTTCGGGGAACGCTCCGGGAGGACCAGATCTACCTTGCGAGCTTCGAGACCGTCGGCGAGAAGGTGATCGAGCTGACCGCCGCCGACGTCATCCACATGCGCCTCGACCCCCCGTTCGACTCGCGCTACCTCCGGATCCTCTGGATGCTCGATAACCTCGCGGCGACGGGGATCACGGTTATGAACGACCCGCGGGGGATCATGATCTTCAACGAAAAGCTCTACGCCTACCGCACGCCGGGAGCGACGGCGAGCTACGTGGGCCAGAACCTGGCGCTGGCGCGGCAGTTCGTGTACCACCTGTCGCCGGCGCCGGCGGCGCTCATCCTGAAGCCGATGGACCTCTTCTCGGGCCTCGGCGTGGAGAAGCTCTCCCTCGACGACTGGGAGACGCGCTTCGAGGAGAAGGTGGTCGAGCTCCAGGGACCCGTGATCGTCCAGCCGTTCATCGAAGCGGTAACCTCCGGGGAGATCCGCTCGCTCTATTTCAAGGGCCGGGAGCTCGGTACGATCTTAAAGACGCCGAAGGACGGCGAGTTCCTTTCGAACATCGCTAAGGGGGCGACGTTCCATGCGGAGCCGCTCACGGCCAAGACCCGCGGGCAGTGCGAGGCCATCGTCGGCGAGCTCGCGAAGTTCGGCGTCGACTGGGTCGCCTTTGATATCCTCGGGGATTCGGTGCAGGAGGTGAACATCACCTGCCCCGGGCTCCTCGTCGAGGTGAGCTACGCCCACAAGAAGAATCTCGCGGACGTCGTGCTCGACCTGATGAACCTCTAGTTAAACGTCTTCGTTCCGTCGGCCGCGACCTCGACGTCGAGGACCCAGCAGTCCTGCGTCCGGACGTCGGTGAATGATTCGGAGTTGTTGAAGCCGTAGAGCCAGTAGTCGTAGTTCACCGGCCCTTGGTTACTCTTGACGCTCTGGACGACGAGGTAGATGCCCCCCGGGTAGGTCGAGGCGTAGGACGAGAGGTCGATCGCCGGCGTACAGGAGTTTACACCGATCGTGTATGTCCCGAGGGGCTCGGTCTCGATCGTCCCGTCGGAGCGCGTCCCGACGAGCTGGACGTTGAACTGGAGCTTGGTGTAGCCCGGGATCGAAGGGCCGCTGTTCCGACCGTAGCAGTACGGTGACGCGTTCGACGACTCCGGCTGTTGGATCACTTTAAAGCGAACCTTCAGCGTCGAGTCCGTCGAGAAGAGCGACCGCGCGCCGGAGACGGACCGCAGGAGCGAGGAGGTGTTCAGGTAGTTCGCCGCGACCGCGGAGGCCGGGCTGTAGAAGGATTTACCGACGATCGTCATCGTCGCCTTCCGCGTCTCATACGGGGTGAAGCTGATGCCGGAGGGGTTGAACGTCGCCGAACAGCTGCCGGCCGGAACGCCGCCGGGGTACTTCACCCCCCAGTTCGAGTTCACCGGATTCGACGGGACCTGCGGGAACGGGTTCGTCACGCCGCCGGTGGTTCCGCCGGTCGTCGTCCCCGTCGTTCCGCCGGTCGTCCCGCCGCCGTAGCAGGTGGGGTTCGTCGGATACATCTGGCAGTAGCCGGGGCAGCCGGCCTTATAAAAGTAGTCGTTCTGGTTGCTACACTGCAACGGGCTCGTGCTACTGCTCTTCCTCGAAGTTCCTTTCTCCTGACACGCCGTGAGGAGGAGGAGGGGAAACGCGAAAACCAAAGGCAGATGCTTCATAAGATATTTCCTTTCTCGTTCCCCATCTCGGAGCCTTGGGGAGAAAACTTGACCGGATCCTTGAGTTAACCGGTCATCTGCTTGAATTCTCATGAAAAGCTGACAGCAATTAACAGATAAAAGTCTCTTCCCGGAATTTCTAGGAGGTGGATAGAATAAGGATCTATGAAGAGAAAAGACCTTTTCCAGCTCGTGGCCCCCCTGTCCGACAAGCTCTACCGGTTCGCCTACGCGCTGATCCCCGACGACCTCCAGGCCGAGCAGCTGGTGATCGACTCGCTGAACGCCTACCTCATCAAGGAGCAGAAGCAGCTCCTAAAGCGCGAGTTCGACCCGAAGAATAAGAAAGACGCCCAGGTCCTCCGGCGCGGCCATTTCAAGTGTCTCCTTAAGTACCTGAGCGACATCGGACTCCGGCGCGCGGGCCAGCTGACCGAGCACCTGAAGGACATGCGGCCCGCGGGCTACGCCGAGTTCTACGGCCTCGAGCCGAAGGTTCGCATCGTGATGAGCTTGCGTTACGACGCGCGCTTCAGCGTCGAGGAGATCGGCGAGATCCTCGCGATCCCGCGCTACGAGGTGATCGAGAAGATCCACAACGGCCGCTTCCTCCTCCTCGGCACTCTTACCCCCGGAGCCACCGCATGATCGAGACCACACCGACGCTCAAGGCGTTCGAGAAGAAGATCGTTCCCTACCTCGACGGCGCGCTGTCGAAGGAGGAGCTCGCGGAGTTCGAGGCCTTCGTCCGGACGCATCCGGAGCTGAGCGCGAAGGTCAGGGCCAAGCAGGAGGAGCTCCAGCTCCTGACCGAGAAGCTGCCCGCGGCGGTGCTCTCGCCGGCCTCGCGCGAGGCCCTCGAGAACGAGATGCGGACGTCGATCTTTAATCTTTTGCGGGAAGAACCCGAGGGCCTCTTCGACGGGCTCCGGATCCGCTGGGAAGAGTTCCGGAACCGCGGCCTCTAGCTTAGCCGTTTAAGATTTCCAGGGTGTAGAACATCGAGAACTCGCCGTTCTTCTCCCACAGCGCCTTTGGCGGATTGTGGAGCTGGTCGATGTTCTTCACGATGTCTTCGAAGAGGTTCTGGAGCTCGTTCACGTGAGTCCACCGGATCATCTTGATCTGCTGCACGTTCCCCTCGGGGTCGTAGGTGATCCGCGCGGTCATCGTGATCCGGCCCGTGGTCGGGATCCGGTAGTTCGGATACTTCTTCTGGAACCTGTCGAGGTTCCGGAGGATCGAGTTGACGTAGTTGATCGCCGTCCGCTTCTGGAAGCCGTAGAACATGAGCTCGTATTCGTTGAGCTCGTCCGGCTCGATCCCGTCCGGCACTTCGATGCTCACGACGGCGTCGCTGATTTTCTGCGCCCCGGTGATCATGTCGGAGATCGCGAGGTCACCGGACGGGAACGAGCGGGAGAAATCTTTAAAGTCCTTACCCTTGA
>JBILTI010000266.1:0-3951 GCA_044371595.1 Bacteriovoracaceae bacterium | reverse complement strand
TGCTCGTCTGAAGCTTCACCCCGAGCTCGGCCTCGAGCTTCTCCTTCTCGACGGTCAGGTCCTGAAAGCAGCGCCCGGCCTCGGCCTCGAAGTCTTCGGTCCGTAGGGTCCCCATGGTCATGAGGCCCGCGAGCCGGAGGTGCTTCGCCCGGAGGAGGAGCTCGGCGCTCGCGACGAGCTCCGTGTAGGTCTCGAAGCCCGACTTCTCCGCCTCGTGCGAGGTGTTGAACTGGAGGAAGACCCGGACCTCGTGGTCGAGCCGGTGTTCGGCCTTCAGGAGCTTCTCGACGCATTCGCGGTCGTCGACGGAGTGGATGGCGGCGAGGTTCGGAACGCAAAGGAGGGCGTTGATCTTATTGGTCTGGAGGTGACCGATCATGTGCCAGCGGAGGTCGGGGCACGAGGTCCGGAGCGCCGCGGCCTTGTCGGCCAGCTCCGAAACCCGGTTCTCGCCGAAGTCCCGGTGCCCGAGTTCGTAGTACGCGCGGATCTCCTCGATCGACCGGGTCTTCGAGACGATCAGGAGCCGGGTCTCGCCGAGCTCCGCGCGGACGGCGGCGAGCTTCGCTGCGTACCGGGCCCGCACCTACTCCTCCTCGCCCTTCGCCTTCTTCTTGCGCTTGAGCGAGATCGTGGCCTTGACCTCGAAGTCGTATTTGTCGACGATCTTGTCGATCTCCTTCGAGAGGTCGATCTTGTCGAGGTAGGACTTGAGCTCGTTCTTCACGCCGGCGATGAACTCGGTCTTCGTGTTCCGGGCGTTGTCGACGAGGCCTCCGACGATCTCCTTCGGGAGCGGCAGGTCCTTCAGGACCGCGCGCACGGTTTCCTCGGTCATGAACGCGGCGGTGACGCCGGTGGTGAGGACCTTCTTCAGTATGCCTTCGACCTTGCCATCTTTCTCGCCGTCGCTCATCAGTAGCTCGCTGCTTTCTTCCCGAACGCTTTCATCGTAAGCGGAAGGTTGGTGTTTACGAGGGTCTTTTCGATCATGCCGAGGCCCGGGAAGAAGCCCTTGAGCTCGACCTCGAGCGAGTACGTCACTTCGGTCTTGCCGCCGACGTCCTTCAGGGTCCAGCGGCCGTTATTGACCTTCATGAGGTCGCCTGAGACGAGGGACCAGCTCACTTCCTGGCCCGGCCGGTGCGCGAGCTTCAGGACGTAGGAGATGTCCTTGATCAGGGAGAGGTTAAACTTCACCGTCGCGCCCTCGGGGGACTCGGCCTGGACGTCGATCGAGCGCACGCCCTCGACGAACTCCGGGTAGGCGCGGTAGTCGACGATCGCCCGGTAAAAGTTCGCGGGGGACACGTCGAAGACTTCAGTTCTTTCTGCGCGGGCCATGGGACTTCCTTTTAGTATCGCGGTTTCTTGTCGAAGTGGTGTTCGGCACGGATGTGTCTGATTGTACCAGATTCGGAACGCATCACAATAGAATGGGTGTGACAGCCCCAAGACTTGAAGATGACGCCGTCGAGAAAGTTGCCGGTGGTGACACCGGTCGCGCAGAACATCAGGTTACCCTTCGCGAGGTCGTCGATCTTAAAGACCTGGTTGATGTCGTCGATGCCCATCGCCTTGGCGCGCTCGATTTCGCCTTGGTTGCGGGGCTTCAGGACGCCCTGGAATTCGCCTCCGATGCACTGGAGCGCCGCCGCGGCGATGACGCCCTCGGGGGCCCCGCCGATGCCGAAGAGGATGTCGACGCCGGAGTTCGGGTTCGCCGTCGCGATCGCCGCCGAGACGTCGCCGTCGCCGATGAGTTGGATGCGGGCGCCGGCGGCGCGGATCTCCTCGATCAGCTCCTTGTGCCGGGGCCGGTCGAGCACGATCGCCGTCAGGTCCGCGACGCGGCACTTCTTGAGGTCCGCAAGCCGCTTCAGGTTCTCGGTCGGCGTTTGCCGGATGTCGAGCTTACCCTTGGCCTCGCGGCCCGCGGCGATCTTTAGCATGTAGGTGTCGGGCGCGTGGAGGAGGTTCCCCGCCTCCCCGATCGCCATCACGGAGATAGAGTTTGGGCCCCCGTGGGCGCAGATAGTGGTTCCTTCCAGGGGATCGAGAGCGATCTCGAGCTTCGCCCCGCGGCCCGTGCCGACCTTCTCGCCGATGTAGAGCATCGGCGCATCGTCGCGCTCGCCTTCGCCGATGACGACGGTGGCGTCGCACTCTACGGAATCGAGCATGGCGCGCATGGCGTCGACGGCGGCCTGGTCGGCGGCCTTCTCATCTCCCCGACCCATCAGGCGGGCGGAGGCGATGGCGGCCATTTCGGTTACACGGACAAATTCCATAGCAAGGTTACGATTCATGCGTTTCTCCAGTAAGAGTAATACGCACAAATCATACCTTGAGTGATCGGGCTTCGGAAACGGGATTAGCTCATTTGACGCACCAAGAATGTGCGCACTTCAGCGGGAAGGAGCTCGTCCGGGATGTGGGTGATGAGGTTTTTGGCACGCGCGAGCTTTTCCGGGTCGGCGTCGGCGTCCATCTGGAAGACCCACTCGTCCTCGGTCAAAAGCGGCGAATCAACATTTCTTTTTGAGAGGATCCGTCCGGTCTTAACGCCGTGGCCGTCCTCCCACTCCATGAAGGTCTCGAAGAAGAGCACCTGGCACGTCGCAATCTCGCCGTCGCCGTGCTGCCAGACGAAGACCTCGACCGGGCCGTCGGAGCGGAGCCAGTACTTGAGCCGCGACGGGATCTCGAGGCCGTCGTCGAGCTTGTGCAGCGGCTTCAGGCGCTTCACAAGCTCCTCCATCGCGAGGAAACCCTGCACCTTCTCGAGGACGTCGCGCTTCTTCGCGAACTCCACGCCGATGCGGTTCGCCGTGTGCCACTTCACCGTGCCGACGATGTCGAGGTTCTTCCCGAGCCAGTGGATGTGCCCCTTCAGGACGTTCTCCGCCTGGAAGCCGTGACCCTCGTCTTTAAGCGAAAGCTGCATGCCGGTGTGTGAGATGTCTTTGATTTCGTATACGCGAGCGGTCCCGTCGGGTTTGAACGTCAGGTAGCAGAACGGAAACCGGGGCAGCACTCGCTTTTCGTGTTTCTCGAAGTCGCTCTTGATCAGGTTAAAACGTCGTTCCATGCTCACCTCATTGTTCTCTTATTGTAGGTGTTCCAGTAATATAAGAAAGCTAGGAAAAAATTGTTAAATTGGAAAGACATGGAAAAGAACGACCTGGAAATCGATAACCTTCCGAACCGGCTGACTTTCTTCCGGATGCTCATGATTCCGGTCGTCGTCCTGGCGCTCTACTTCACCGAAGACACGCCGGCCCGGCTCGTCCCGTACGAGGCCTACCTGGGTCACTTCGCTTGCTGGATCTTCGTCGTGGCGAGCCTCACCGACTGGCTCGACGGATACATCGCCCGGAAGCGCAACATCGTCACGGTCTTCGGCTCCTTCCTGGACCCGATCGCCGACAAGTTCCTGGTCGTGTCGGGCCTCATCATGCTGATGGGCCTCGACCGAGTGCATCCGGTGGTCGTGATCATTCTTGTCCTTCGGGAGATGTACATGACCTCGCTCCGGCTCCTCGCGCTGACCGAGGACGTGGACGTGCCGGTGAGCTGGATGGGCAAGTGGAAGACGGCGACCCAGATGGTCGCGATGACCATGCTCATGATCTACGACGACTTCCTGGGCCTCGACCTTCCGCTCCTCGGAACGGTGCTCATCTACGTCTCCGCACTCCTCTCGCTGTGGTCGGCGCTCAAGTATTCGCTTTCGATGATCAAGAAGCTCCAGGAAAAGCGCGCCGAGAAGAGGAAGCTTAAGAAGCTCGCGAAGGAAGGCGTGTGAAACACTACATCCTCTGCTGCGTCTCCCCGGAAACGATCAGCGACGCACTCATCACCGACATAGGTAACCTTCTGGCGGCCTCCGGTTCCCGGATCGAAAAAACCGAACGGCTGACCGAGCAGGGGCTGCGCGCCGTCGATCTC
>JBILTI010000264.1:0-3955 GCA_044371595.1 Bacteriovoracaceae bacterium | reverse complement strand
CCTGGCAGGTCCGCGAAGAGCAGTCGCAGGTGAGCGTCGTGGGAACCGCGTGGTTATAGTGGAGATGACTGAGGCCCATGATAGTGACCCGCGTCGGCGTGGCCCGGCACGGACCGTAGCTCGGATCTCGATACTCGTCGCAGAGGCCCAGGTGGTGCAGGAGTTCGTGGATGATGGTGTCGCAGCCGACGTTCGACGCGAAGCTGTTGCTATATGAACGGGCCTCGGGAGCGGTGATCGTGATCCGCTGTTCCCGGGGGGCGCTCCAGCCTAACTGCTGGAGCTCCGCCGTCGTCCCGAGCATGATCTCGAGGCGCTGGCCATTCGGGCCACGGATGTTACTGTTCGCCTGGGCGACGCAGTTCCGCGCCCGCTGGAGCATCGCCTCGCCCGACACGTTGGAGCCGCTGCCGGGTGTGAAACTTAGGTTCAGCACCGCCTGGAAGTTTCCGTTCGGTGCCCGACGCAGGAGGTAGTTTCCGCCGGTGACGTTACTTTCGACGTTCCGGTGCTGACCCGGTTGGAGCTCCTCGCAACCGCGGCGCTGCTCGGACTGGTGGAGCTGGGAGAGGATATCCTGGAGCGTCTGGTTCGGCGGGTTCTGCAGACACTGCTGCAGCGCCTGCGCGAGCTCGTCCTGGCCGCGCGCCCCGTGAACCTGGTCAAAGAGCCGATTGAGGTTCGACATCACGTCGGTCCGCGCCGGCCCCATACCCTGAAGCACCGGAACCCGGCCTAGGATGTAATTCTGGAGGATCTGTGGCGCGGCACTCGAGTCCCGCCCAAAGCGGTCACTCAGGCCATCGCCGACGGAGGGTTCAAAGTCGCCAATCCGATGCGACCGGCCCCCGTGTTGGAAAGTCTGATTCGGATTCCCCGGGTTGATCCGGCCATTAGCGATCTCCTCCCGCAGGAATCGATTTATGTCACGGTTGTTGGTAGGCAACCTCTGATCGGGCCTGTCAGCGGTCAACGGCGTCGGCGTACCTCCAAGAGGCGGCGGAGTGGTTACCGTTCCTCCCGGTAATGGAAGAGTTGGCGTCCCTCCCGGCGAAACCGTTGGCCTCCCTCCTTCTGTCGGTGGCGTCGCCGTTCCTCCGGGGAGCGGCGGAGGAGTAGACGTCCCGCCTTCTACCGGTGGCGTTACCGTTCCTTCCGGCAACAAGGGAGTCACCGTACCTCCCTGCGGGGGCGGCGGAGTCACCGCCGTGAATGCGGTAAGGGATATCCGGTTTCGCCGGAGGAGCTCGCTTCGACGGATGTGCTGCGTAAGTCGGTTGTTGGCATCGTCGATGGACATCTGGCAAAGAGCATCGCTCGCGCCGTTACATGCCGATTTGTATTGGGCCACGGCCTCGTTGAACCGGGCCCGGAAGGCGTTGATGCAGGCGGAGAGTTCGTCAGGATTATCGTAGCGTGCCTGGCTATCGAAGAGGTTCGGGTCGAGGCGCACGCCGCGCTGATCGATCGTCACTTCGACGGGAAACGTCGGGCCCGAGAGGCACTGCCAGTCGGCGAGAACCGCGGCGGCCGCGGCCTCGAAGCTAAACAGAAGTAACGCCAACGGCAGGTTTCTCATCCTCAAACTGTCCTCCGAGAGAGGTCCCCTCCCTTCCATGATATCCGGAATTAACGTATCTCATGATAAGGCAAATCCTGCTGCTTCCGGGGAATCCCCGGCGGGGACGACGGATCGAGGGGGAGTTGCTGAGGCCTGCGAGGTTAACCCCTTGAGCTTTCTAAAATTGAAGCAAAAGATTCGGGGGCGCGGACCGCCGAGGTTTCAAGGCATTGTGGAGGGAGACGAGCGGTAGGAAGGTGAAGAAGAAGGGGGGAAGTAATCCCCCCTTCCTCGGTTAACGTCGCTTGAGGGCGATCTTCAGAACCTCGTCGAAGTGCTTCACCGGATGAAACTTCAAGCCCTTCCGGTGGCGCTCGGGAACTTCCTTGAGATCCTTCTCGTTCTGCCACGGAAGAATGATTTCCTTGATCCCCGCCCGCTTCGCGGCCAGGACCTTTTCCTTGATCCCCCCGACCGGCAAAACTTTCCCCGTGAGGCTCAGCTCACCGGTCATGGCCACGTCCCCGCGGACCATCTGATGGGTGGCCAGGCTATAGAGCGCGAGCGCCATGGTGATCCCCGCCGAAGGGCCGTCCTTCGGCGTGGCCCCGGCCGGGAGGTGCAGGTGGATTTCGTGGGTGGCGAGGAAGTCCGTCGCCTCTTCCGGATTCGGCGCCGGGACGTGCGAGGTCGCGGGGACGGACGGCGTCACCGAAGACCGCTTGGGGACCTTCTTCACGGCCTTCTTCGAAAGCTTCAGCTCCTGTTCGATCTGGCCCTGGAGGATCTGCTTCACATAGCTGTACGCGAGGTTGGCGGACTCGCCCATCACTTCGCCGAGCTGGCCCGTGAGCTTGAAGCCCTTGCCCTTCAGCGGGATCGATTCGACGAAGAGGATGTCACCGCCGAACGACGTCCAGGCGAGGCCCGTCACGATCCCCGGCTGGAGCGGCTTCTGGGCCTTGTCGGTCTCGAAGCGCTTGCTGCCTAGGATCTTCTCGAGGTCTAGGACCGCCGGGGCGAACTTCTTAAAGCGCTTGCTCGAGACCTTCTCGAGGGCCGCCTTCCGACAGAGCTTGGCGATCATCTGCTCCATCACCCGGACGCCGGGTTCCCGGGCGTAGTCCGAGACGAGCGCCTTGAGGACCGGGGCGCCGAGCGAAAATTCCCGGGCGGTGAGGCCGTGTTTCTTAAGCTGTTTCGGGATCACCCACTTAGTGGCGATCGAGAGCTTCTCTTCGATCGTATAGCCGGAGAGCTCGATCAGCTCCATTCGGTCGAGGAGCGCCTCGGGGATCTCGCCGACGTAGTTCGCGGTGGCGATGAAGAGGACCTTCGAGAGGTCGAAGGGGACGTCGAGGTAGTTGTCGATGAACGTCTTGTTCTGCTCGGGGTCGAGGACCTCGAGGAGTGCCGACGCCGGGTCCCCCTGGTAGGACTTTCCGATCTTGTCGATCTCGTCGAGCATGATCACCGGATTGTTCACTTCCACGCGCTTCAGCGCCTGGACGATCTTCCCGGGCATGGCGCCGACGTAGGTGCGCCGGTGGCCCTTGATCTCGGCTTCGTCCTTCATGCCCCCGAGCGAGAACCGGTAGAACTTGCGGCCCAGGGCCTTGGCGATCGAATGGCCGAGGGAGGTTTTCCCGACCCCGGGAGGGCCCGCGAGGCAGAGGATCGTGCCGTCGTACTCGGGCTTGAGCTTCCGGACCGCGAGGAACTCGAGGATCCGCTCCTTCGGCTTCTCAAGGCCGTAGTGATCCTTCTCGAGGATCTTCCTCGCGACCTCGATGTCGACCTTGTCGTCGGTCGCCTTATTCCACGGGAGCTGGACCATCCAGTTGAGGTACGTGCGGGTGACGTTGTACTCGGGCGAGGAGTCGGGGATCGACTCAAGGCGCTCGAGCTCCTCGTAGGCCGCCTTCCGCGCGTCCTCCGGGAGGCCGCCTGCGTCGAGGGCCTCCTTGATCTTCTTCATGTCCTTAGCCTTGTCGTCCTCGTCGAGGCCCAGCTCGTTCCGGATGACCTTCAGCTGCTCGCGGAGGAAATACTCGCGCTGGTACTTGTTGACCTTGTCGTTGACCTCGTCGGTGATCTTCTTCTGGATGTCGGCGACGTCCTTCTCGCGCTTCAGGTATACGAGGAGCTTCGCGAAGCGCTTCTTCACGATCAGCGTCTCGAGGAAGTCCTGCGCCTCCGGCACGTCGAGCGAGAGCGCGAAGGCCACGAGGTCGGCGAGCGACCCCGGCGACGGGGAGTTCAGCATCGCGAGCTTCATCTCCTCGTTGAAGTACGGGTTGATCTCCGAAAGCTTCTTCACCTGGTTGATCACCGAGCGCGTGTAGGCGTCGAGCTCCTCGTCGGGCTCATGGATGTCGTTGAAGACCTCGGTCC
>JBILTI010000265.1:0-3955 GCA_044371595.1 Bacteriovoracaceae bacterium | reverse complement strand
CGATCAGCAATCTGCGAATCATTTCCGGAGCCCAGGATGAGCTCGGCATGGCGAACCTCAAGCACATGCACAAGAACCAGATCATCCGTAAGCTCCACGACCTCGACGCCGACTACATCCTCTTTGACCTCGGCGCGGGGACGGCCTTCAACACCATCGACTTCTTCATTACCGCGGACAAGGGCATTCTCGTCGTCCTCCCGGAGCCGACGTCGATCGAAAACACCTACCGCTTCATCAAGTCCGTCTTCTACCGGCGGCTCAAGATGATCGAGGGGATCTCAGCGATCGAACCGCTGATCGAAGAGGCCATGAACGCCAAGCTCGCCTCCGGCGCCACGACGTCCCCGGCGGACCTTGTGAAGCGGATCAACGAGCTGAACCCGGAGGTGGGCCTCAAGATCAAGGACGAGCTCTCGCACTTCCGGCCGAACCTGATCATCAACCAGGTCCGCTCGCAGGCCGACATCGACATCGGCTACTCGATCCAGAGCATCTGCCGGAAGTACTTCGGCATCGAAATGACCTTCCCGGGCTACCTCGACTACGACGCCTCAGTGTGGCAGAGCGTGCGGAAAAGGAAGCCGCTCCTGATCGAGTACCCGAACTCGAAACTGGTCAACAACTTCGACCGGATCGTAAACCGGCTCATCGAATCCTAGAGGATAAAAAACACGCATGGACGCAGAAAAGAAGAACTACTACGAAGTCCTCGAAATCGAGACCGGCGCGACCCCCCAGCAGATCGAAAACGCCTACATCCGTGCCCGGAACTCCTACTCCGGCGACAGCGTCGCCCTCTATTCGCTCATGACGAAGGAGGAGTGCGACTCGATCCTCGGGCAGATCGAAGAGGCCTACTCGGTCCTCGGCTTCCCCGAGAAGCGCCGCGAGTACGATCGCCTCCGTGGCTTCAACCAGAGCGGGATCAACCCGATCCGGCCCCTCGGCCAGATCCACACCGTCTCGAGCCTCGAAGACCGGCCGAAGGACGCCGTCGAATACGAAGACTACGGCTCGAACCTCATCGAGGCGAAGGTCTCGAAGATCACGGCGCAGAAGAAGTTCGGCCTCGAGTACGAGGAGAGCCCGGAGATGGACCGCCGGATCCGCGAGTGCACCGAGTACACGGGAACGTTCCTGAGGGAGATCCGCGAGTATAAGAACGTCGCGATCGACCGGATGGCCGACATGACCCGGATCTCGAAGACGCACCTCACGGCGATCGAGAACGAGGACGTCGTGAAGCTCCCGGCCGACGTCTACGTCCGCGGATACGTCTACCAGTACGCGAAGGTCCTGAAACTCAACCCGGACCAGGTCGCCGCGAGCTATCTCCTGCACTTTAAGAAGCTCAAGAACCAGAAGTAATGGCCGGCGCCGACGCCGCCGCCGACGGCGAAAACTACACACTAACTATCACCGCCGCCGACCGCGAGGCCTGCAAGCGCCTCGACGTCTTCCTCGCCGGCAAGCTCCCGTTCTCCCGCTCGACGATCAAGCGGATGTTCGAGGACGAGGACATCGCGGGCGACGTTCCGCTGTCGCTGAACAAGATGCCGCCCGCAGGCACCGTGATCGAAGTGGAGGTTCCGCCGCCGGTCCCGAGCGACCTCGTTCCCGAGGCGATCCCGCTCGAGATCCTCTTCGAGGACGCGCACCTCCTCGTCGTCAACAAGCCCGCGGGCCTCGTCGTCCACCCGGCCCCGGGGCACTACATTGGAACCCTCGTGAACGCCGTCCTCCACCACTGCCCTGACCTGAAGGGCATCGGGGCGGAAAAGCGGCCCGGGATCGTCCACCGGCTGGACATGGGAACTTCCGGCGTGATGGTGGTGGCGAAGGACCAGCCCACCCACGAAGGCCTCGTCTCACTTTTCTCGGTGCACGACATCGAGCGCAAGTACGAGGCCCTCGTCGGGGGAAAACCCGCGGTCCACTCGGGGACGATCAGCTCCACCATCGGCCGCCATCCGACGCACCGGCAGAAGATGGCGGCGAACGTGAAGAACGGAAAGCGCGCGATCACCCACTACAAGACGCTGAAGCAGTTCGACGGAGCGACGCACGTCGAGCTCCGCCTCGAGACCGGCCGGACGCACCAGATCCGCGTCCACCTCTCCCAGCTCCTCCACACGCCGATCCTCTGCGATCCGGTCTACGGGGGCAGCGACTCGCACCTGAAGCGGGTCCCCGAGGCGCTGCGGGCCGCGCTCGTCGCATACCCCTATCAGTTGCTCCACGCCAAGGAACTCGGCTTCGTCCATCCGATCACCCGGGAACGGCTTCACTTCACCTCCCCGCCGCCGGAAATCTTCCAGGCGGCACTCCGGGCTTTCTCCGGCGACGAAGAACAGCTACAATAGGGCCTATGGACATCGTCTACACCGAACCGCTCAACCGAGGCCGCTTCGAGACCTGGACCCGGAGGCCGGACATGTACCTCCTGCACGTGACCCAGGTCCACGGCGTCGACATCGCCACGCCGGTCACGCTCCCCTGTGAGGCCGACGGGATCCTCGTCTCCTGGGGCGAGTTCGATAAACCGCTCGCGATCAAGACCGCCGACTGCCTGCCGATCGTCGTCGAGGGCGAGGCCGGCGCCGTCGTCCTCCACGCCGGCTGGCGGGGCCTCGCGCACGGGATCCTCGCGAAGCCGGAGCTCGAGCTCGTGAAGCCGCAGCGGGTCTTCATCGGGCCCTCGATCCACGAGTGCTGCTTCGAGGTCTCCGAGGACTTCCACCTGAACTTCCCCGGGAGCCCGTGGTTCCGGCCGCGAGGCGACCGGTTCTACTTTAACCTGCAGGAGGAGGCGAAGCGCCAGCTCCGGACCGCCTACCCCTCGCTCCTCGTGGGGATCGCCCCCGTCTGCACCTGCTGCTCCCCCCGGCTCCACAGCTTCCGCCGGAACAAGACCGCCGAACGAAACTGGAATCTCTACATAAAAGGATAACGAATGGATCAGAAGAAGAACCTCACCCTCGAGGGAATCACAGGGAAGAACTTTCTCTTCATCATGAACGCCGTGGCGATGATCGCCGTGAGCATCTACCTCACGGTGCACTTCTACGAGGTGCTCTACCCAACGAAGCTCGGCGGCGCCGCGAGCCTCTGCGACATCTCGAACTTCTTTAACTGCGACGCCGCGACGTACTCGAAGCTCTCGAACGTCGCGGGGGTTCCGATCTCGTTCTTCGGCTTCGTGGTCGGGGTCCTCTTCCTCTTCACGAGCCTCATGCCGGGCGAAGCCCTGGAGGAAACCGCGAGCGCCGTCTCGAAGTACAACTTCATCGGCTGCGTGGGCCTCTTCGTCTTCTCTCTCGGCGCCCTCGGAAGTCTTTGCCCGTTCTGCACGCTCTACTACGCGCTCTCCGGGATCGCCGCGTACCTCCTCTGGAAGCACGGGATCGACTCCTGGGTTCCGGACGTCAAGGTAACCGCCTTCTGGGGCGTCCTGCTCCTCGCCGGCTCCGCGTTCATGTATCAGACGACGAAGGGGAAGGAAGATACGAGCTCGAAGCTCAGCGCTAGCATCGTCCAGCAGTTCCGCGCCCTCCCGACGCTCGGCGAGCCGGACGCCGAATCCCCGTACAAGATCCACATGGCGACGGAGAAGTGGATCGACGCCCCGATCCGGATCACGGTCTTCTCCGACTTCCAGTGCCCGTTCTGCAAGGTCGTCGCGGAGCAAATCCCGCAGCTCGTCCGGCGCTACTCGGACAAGATCAACGTCCAGTACATGTTCTATCCCCTGGACGCCAAGTGTAACTCGAACGTGAAGGGCCGCTTCCACCAGAGCGCCTGCGACGCCGCTGTCATCGCGGCCTGCGATCCGAAGAAGTTCGTCGCGGTTCACGACGACATCTTCGCGAACCAGGACAAGCTCGACGGCGGGGCCCTCACCGACGTCGCCAAGCGCCACGGCCTCGCCGGCTGCCTCGAGCGGAAGGAGCTG
>JBILTI010000263.1:0-3960 GCA_044371595.1 Bacteriovoracaceae bacterium | reverse complement strand
CTGGGCCCCCAGGCCTTCATCATCGGCGGCGGCGTATCGAAGCTCGGGGACGCGTTCTTCTCCGTCGTGCTCCGGAAGTTCGACGAGCTCGTCCACTTCTCCCTGAAGGGCAGGGTCCGGATCATCGGCGCGAGCCTCTCCTCGGACAAGGGCGCGATCTACGGCGGCGCCGCGCACATCATCGACGAGGTCTTCCGGACATGACGATTCCCTCCGATTGGCAGCTCGACCCCGAGAACCGCGAGTCGAAGAAGCTGAGCGAGATGATGACGTCGCAGGCGCGGAAGCTCCAGAAGGCCCTCGCAGAGGCCTCGGGCCCCGAGGAAAAGCACCAGGCGGTCTACGCGTTCTACCGGAAGTACTATACGCTGACGCTGAACAAGAGCTGCGTTCTCGCCGGCATCAACCGATCTCCGACCCGCGACATGATCCTCGATCTGCCATGGAAGGAGCTTAACCAGGATAGGATCTTCTGCTTAAAGATATGGGAAAAAATCAACCACTGACGCTCCCCTACCCGCTGATCCTCGCGTCGACGTCGAAGTACCGGGGCGAACTTCTGGCACAGCTCGGCTGGGCCTTCGAGGCCGTCGCCCCGGGCGTCGACGAAGCAGCGCTCAAGACCCAGGGCCTCGCCCCCGGCGCCGTCGCGGCCGCCCTCGCCCGGCTCAAGGCCGAGGCCGTCTTCCGTCGGCGGCCCGAGGCGTGCGTGATCGGTTCGGATCAGGTGTGCACGTTCGGCGGAAAGCTCTTCTCGAAGCCCGGCACCCGGGACGGCGCCGTCGCCCAGCTCGCCGAACTGGTCGGCCACTCCCACGAGCTCCTCACCGCCGTCGCGGTCCTCGCCCCGGGCCGAACGGAATTTTTTTTGAACCGAACCGTGCTGCACATGAGGCCCCTCTCCCAGTCCGCGATCGAGGCCTACGTCGACGCCGACCTTCCCCTCGACTGCGCCGGGAGCTACAAGCTCGAGGCGCGGGGCATCCGGCTCTTCGAACGGATCGAGATGGACGACCACACGGCGATCATCGGCCTTCCCCTGATCAACCTCACGACAACGCTCCTTAACCTTGGATACTCCCTGTGAAAGTCGCTCTGCTCGTCGCTCTCCTGGTCCTCGTCTCCTGCGCCCAGCTCCCGAAGCGGCGCACCGATAAGCTCTCGATCCTCCAGGGTGTGACCAACACGAAGGAGGTCGAGTTCAGCGTCGTCGCCCGGAAGGGCGCGAACCTCGGGTTCGAGCTCCGCGCCGAGGACGGCGAGCGGATCGCGCCCGACGAGACGAAGGTCCTCGAGCGCGGCTTCTCCCCCTACGCGGTCCACAAGGCGGTGTTCGTCCGCGACCCGCAGAAGATCTACAACCTCTACGTAACCGAGGCCGGGAAGGTCGTCGACCAGCGGCTCGTGGGACGGGGCCCGCGCGAGAGCGCCAAGCTCCGGCTCGCGGTGCTGTCGTGCCTTAACGACTTCCACGTTAAGGAGTTTAAGATCTGGGACGTACTCCAGCGCGAGGCCCCGGAGTACGTGCTGATGATCGGCGACAACGTCTACGCGGACATGAGCTCCCTGACCACGGGCCAGGTGACCGATCCGGAGGTGCTTTGGAACCGCTACGTCGACGCGCGCCTGACCCTCCCGTTCTTCTTCCAGGAGCGGCTCCTCCCGACGCACGCCCTCTGGGACGACCACGACTACGGCCAGAACAACAGCGACGGAACCTTCGCGCACAAGGAAGCGGCGAAGGAGGTCTTCGACGCGTTCTTCGCCCAGGACCTCTCCGACGACGACTGGACCAAGGGATACGGGACCGGAGGCCTCCTGTCCCTCGGCGACTTCAACCTCTACTTCCTCGATGCGCGGAGCTTCCGCGCCCCCGAAAAGACCGGGTCGCACCTAGGCCTCGACCAGACGGCGTGGTTCTACTCGAAGCTCCGGGCCGAGCCCGCGCCGAGCTTCATCATCAAGGGCGACCAGTTCTTCGGCGGCTACCACCCGTTCGAATCCTACGAGGGGAACCACCCGCACGATTTCCAGGAGTTCGTGGGGCAGCTCCGCCAGATCAAGACGCCGTTCATCTTCCTCTCAGGTGACCGGCACCTCTCGGAGATCATGCAGTTTCCCCGAAGCCTCTTCGGGAAGCCGAGCTTCGAGATCACCTCGAGCCCGATGCACGCGAAGACGTTCGGCGCGGCTGAGGATAAGAACCCGTGGCGCGTCGTCGGCGAGAAGACGCGCTCGAACTTCGTGATCATCGACAGCTTAGCCCGGGACAATCACTGGTTCCTCGACGTCACGAGCTACGGGGAAGGCGGCGACGTGTACTTCCGCCGCGAGCTCGCCGTCTACATCCAGGATCTCCAGGACAACCTCAAGGAAAACCGGAAACGCCGCTCCGGCGAGCGCCGCTATCGGAAGGTCCGGAAGAAGCGCCGGTCCTCCCGGCGCTAACCCCGGGCTCGACGGTGACTGTCGAGAGGAAGTACTCGATCGCCCGGAGCGACTGCATGGCGACGACGCTCTTCGCCCGGGTGTCGTCGTCGAGGCGGAACTCGCACTTGCCGATCGGCGCGATGACCGTTTCCTCGATCAATCCGAGGTAGACGGTGTTCTTCACCGCCGGCGGGGCCTCGCAGACGCCGCTCGCATTCTTAATGAGGCCGCCGCCGCACTTCACGGTGGCGCCGGCCATCTCTCCCGCGGCCGCGAACCAGCAGACCTTCCGCTCCTGGCGCGTGCCGCCGACACAGGAATAGGAGCCGCAGTCCCGCGCGTGGACGCAGGAGAGGCCGTCCTTCCGAACCTCCGACACCTCGGCGAGCTGGGCCCCGAGGAGCTGCTTCTTCGTCGCGATGGTATCCGCCGACTCCGCCGTCGGCGCCATGTCCGAGAAGAGGTGCGTCCGGGACTGCGGGAAGCACGCCGTCCCAGCGGCGCACTCGACGTTCGTGGCGCAGGAAACGAGGGCGGGATCGCGGTACGCGGGCCCGTCGCAGATCCCGGCCGCGTTCTTCTCGAGGCCCACGCAGCAGACGCCGTTCTTTTCCGGCTTCTGGTCGATCTGCGTACACTGGACCCCCGGCGGGGTGTTCGGCGGATTGGCCGGTGCGAGGGTCTAGGCGGAGGCCCCGGGAACGACTCCGGAACATGCCAGGGAGATCGTCAGCGTGAGGGACACGAGCTTCTTAGGGATGACCAAGGACGATCCTAAGTAATATATTTTTCACTCAAGCATAACACGCTTCGCTCGTCGCCCGAGGGGGGCAGATCCGGCGCCGGGACTCCCCCCTTAAAGTATTCGGCACTTGCCATTTCTCTTGGTAGACTTGCCGGCGTAACTAAGGGGCAAGAAAAATGGCAACTAATGAGAATCTTTGGGGTGCGGAAACCCGCCACTTCCACCTCCTGACGCCGGACCACGTGCTCCACGCCGTCGAAGCGTTCGGGAAGCGGCTCACGGGCCGGGTCATGGCCCTCAACAGCCTCGAAAACCGGGTCTACGACGTCGAGCTCGCCACTACGCTCGACTTCGGAACGGGCTTTTCCCCGACGAACGTGATCCTGAAGTTCTATCGTCCGGGCCGCTGGAGCGAGGCCCAGATCCTCGAAGAGCACCGCTTCCTCACGACGCTCACGGAGTTCGAGGTCCCGGTGGTTCCGCCGATCGAGTTCGCCGGATCGACGCTCCACCTCCACGCCGAGACGAACCTCTTCTTCGCGCTCTTCCCCAAGGTCCAGGGCCGCCTCAAGGACGAACTCCTGAAAGACGAACTCGAGCAGGCGGGCCGGCTCATCGGCCGGATCCACAACATCGGCTCTATGGCGCCGTTCGCGAAGCGGCTGGCGCTGAACCCGGGCACCTTCGTCCTCGCGAACCTCGAGGCCCTCGAGGCCGCGAGACCCGTCGAACACCTGAGCTTCTCCCACTACCTGGCCCTCCTTCCGCAGCTGAACGCCGTTCTG
>JBILTI010000262.1:0-3961 GCA_044371595.1 Bacteriovoracaceae bacterium | reverse complement strand
CCCGGTACAGAGGCCCCGTTAAGAGTGACTTTCTATCCATCCCCGGTATTGTAGCCAAAAAATCACAGGTTGAACGTAATTTCGTTGATTCCCGACTCGGGCAATCGGATGTATACTCGTTAAAACTTGTCCTGCGTTTATCAATAAGTTAAAGTTAAACAGTGCCGCGTAAAGCACCGCGCATAAGGAGAATTTATGGCCAATTTAACAAGTGTAACTTCCGCCAACTGGGAACAGGAAGTTATGAAGTCCGACAAGCCGGTCCTCGTTGATTTCTGGGCCGAGTGGTGCGGCCCGTGTAAAGCGCTCTCTCCGGTCCTCGACGAGATAGCGACGGAAATGAATGGCCGGGCGAACATCGTGAAGGTCAACGTCGACCAGGCGTCCGACCTCGCTCAGAAGTTCGGCATCCGCGGCATCCCGACGCTCATTTTCTTCAAGAACGGTGAGGTCAAGTCGACCCTCGTCGGCAACCAGCCGAAGGCCGAGATCGTTAAGAACATCAACTCCCTGATTGGCTAATTAAGGACCGGCGGATCAGGACGATCCGCCTCGGACCCAACTTATGAATTTCATCCGTTCATCGCTCCTCGAAGCCCAGTCCACCCTCAACAAGTTCATCGACGACGACGCGAACGAGCGGCGGATCGAGCAGGCGATCGGCGTCTTCGTCGACGCCTTCCGGAACAAGGGCCGGGTCTTCAGCTGCGGAAACGGCGGATCCATGTGCGACTCGCTCCACTTCGCCGAGGAACTGACGGGCCGCTACCGGAAGGACCGCGCCCCGCTGCCGGCGACGGGGATCTCCGAAGCGGGTCACATTACCTGCGTCGCCAACGACTTCGGCTTCGACCACATCTTCTCCCGCTTCGTCGAGGCCTGGGGCCAGCCGGGCGACGCCCTCCTCGCCATCTCGACCTCCGGCAACTCCGCCAACGTCATCCGCGCCGTCGAAATGGCCCGGGCCAAGGGGATGAAGGTCGTGGGCCTCCTCGGGAAGGACGGCGGAAAGCTCAAAGACCTCGTGGACGTCCCCCTGATCGTTTCGTCGCCGATCACCGATCGGGTTCAGGAAGTGCACATCAAGTGCATCCACATCTTCATCGAAGGCATCGAGCGGCACCTTTTCCCGGAAAACTACGCCTAGCTCCTATAATCTTTTCATTATCGCACTGCAATATAGTGACCAACCGCAAGGCCTAGGGTTATGAGTCCTCCACTTTAGAGAGGAACTTATGACTATGAAACCCTGGATCATCCTTGCCGCTTCGCTCGCGCTCTTTCAGAGCATCGCGAGGGCCGACACCGTTTACACGACCGTCTTTAACGTCTTCGAGTCGCTCAAGACCGAGCGGCTCCTGATCCTTTCCGCCGCCGATGGGCGGGTCTTCAAGACCGGCCGGTCCGCAGAAAGCCTCAAGCGCATGAAGGCGCTCGTGGGCCGCGTCGTGCGGCTCGACTACCGGGACCTCGGGAAAGAGGCCGTGATCACCTCGATCCGCGAAGTGCTCCCCGGCGAGATCGACGCGACGGCGGTCGACCTTAACCACTTCCGCTACGGTCAGCTCCGCCGGTTCGCGCCGACCGACCTCCAGAGCTACGACGACGCGGAGAAGATCTTCAAGGACATGCTGAACGACGGCGATCGGAGCCGCTCCGAGTGCTTCAAGCGAGCGCACATGTGGTCTTTCGACATGTGGTCGAAGCTCGGCGTGTCTTCGGAGAAGATCTTCATCTTCTACACCAAACGCTACCAGATCCTCGAGGAGGAGAAGTGGTGGTTCCACGTCGCCCCTATGGTCACCGCCGGCGGCGTCGAGTACGTCCTCGACGGAACCTTCATGGAAAAGCCGATCACGATCAAGGAGTGGCTCGCCCACTTCATCAAGACCGATAAGATCACCTGCCCGGAGATCTCCCGCTACCAGCAGTTCGAAGAGGGCCACTGGACCCGGCTGTGCTACTTCATGCGCGTACCGATGTACTACTTCAGCCCGCTCAACATCGAGAACCGGGACAAGAACGGCGTCGAGCGCAACCACTGGGTGCTCGAGGAGCTACAGGACGCGCGAAAGGCGTTCAAGAACTGGGAAAACATGTACGAAGGCCTCGACACCGGTAAGTTCATCAGAAAGTTTTAAGGAATAGATATGAAAACCACGATCATCGCCCTCGCGGCAGCGCTCTCCTTCACGGCCTCGGCCCACACGATCCAAGGGACCCTCATCCTCAAGGGCTCCGCCCGGACGAAGATCGTCCTCGAGGGGATCTCGACGACGTGCAAGGCGCAGGTGGAGAAGGTGAAGAACCTCCTCCGGGAGGACTCCTACGGAAACCCGGCGTACAACGTTCGGGTCGACGTCGACCTTTCCGGATACGACGACAAGTCCGGAAAGTTCCTGCGGCACAGTCAGGAATTCTGGTTCAACAATCTCTTCACCGTCGGCGACAAGACCGAGGTCCGGGACCTCGACTACGTCGCTCCGGGCGGGGCCACGCTCAAGATCGACGGCCAGGGTCGGATCCAGACGATCACGTTCCCGTACAACGGGCGGCCCCTTACCTGTAACTTCTAAGCTTCCCCGGGAGGGGCAAGAATTTGCCTCTCCCGGTTGGCACCGCTTCGCTTGTGATTCTATAAGGTTACCCGGAAATCCTTACCACCCCTGCCTCGGTTAAGTAAAAATAGTTGGATTCCCGTAGAATAGACCCATGAAGTTCTTCGCGGTCCTCCTCTCCCTCCAACTGATCGTCGCGCCGGTGTTGGCGCAGACAGCGAGCACGCAGACCGCGGCGACGACTACGGCCGCTCAGGCGCCGACCGGCGCGGACGGAAAGCCGATCACGGATCCGGCCCAGGCGAGCCAGGTCCAGCACCAGAAGAACCCCGAGTACGATAAAAATTCGCAGACGGCCGGCGGGTTCGAGTTCTACAGCCGGCAGCTCCTCTCCGTCGCGAACTCGGTCATAGGCGCGAACATCATCACCCGGTGCTCGTTCGGGATGAAGGTGCCGTCTATCGCCATGTTCTGGGCCGCGAGCCTCACGTACATCGTGAGCGAGATCGCGAACGGCGGGAAGGCGCAGAATAAGGACCAGAACAACTACCTCGACGTGATCATCGCCGAAATGAAAAAGGACAAGAGCGAGCGGAAGGGCGGCGGGAACGGCGACGTCCAGCGCGAGGTGATCGAGAAGCGCCTCGCTGACGAAAAGCGGACCTCGAAGCTCGTCGACGATCGCACCATGTGGCTCTCGGCGGTCGCGGCGATGTACGTCGCGGCGGCGGTCATGGCGATCTTGGAGGAGACCAGCGGGACGTCGGCCGCGATGGCGACGGGCACGTCCACGTGCGCGGGCCTCGCCTCCACCTGCGGTCCTCAGGCGTACGCGGGTTGCTTTGCGGCGTGCATGGGAACGATGCCCCTTGGCCACCTCGCGACGAAGCCGATGTTCGCGAGCCCCGAACCGCTCACGACCACGGCGGCGGCGTGTGGCCCAGCGGCGGCCTTCTCCCCCGCCTGCCTCGGGGCCCACGCGGCCTACCACACGATCGCCTTCGCGAACTGCAGTCCCCTCTGGCCCCAGTACGCGATCTTCGAAAAGATCACCCTCGCTGGCGCCGTCGGGACCGCCTACTCCATGGCCTTCGGCCACGCGAGCGGCGACGGCCCCGCGGGCTACGTCAAGATGATGATTGGCATCATGAGCTTCTTCATCGACGCCATCGGTCCTCTCGTTCAGGCGGCCTACAACTACCCGATCCCCCGCTCCGTCACGTTCGGCGTCAACGGCGCCCTGACGGTCGGAATCATCGCGGGTCTGAAGCAGCGGCAGAACAATGTCATCAAGCCGAACATCCAGAAGCTCACCGCCCTCCGGGATTCGTTCCGACAGCAGACCGACGATATCCGGGGAATGAACCAGTACACGAAGGTCGCCGACGCGGAGACCGCGGCCG
>JBILTI010000363.1:0-3133 GCA_044371595.1 Bacteriovoracaceae bacterium | reverse complement strand
AAGGACGTGCTCACGACAGGCGGGACGAAGCACGTGGCGGGCCCGGAGCGCGACGACATCACCCTCGTCGGGCAGCTGAACCTCGCGGGCGTCCGGGAGGCCCCCGCGGACGCCGCCCGAGGCCCGGAGCCGGCCGCCGTGGAGGCCGTACCCCCGAAGATTCCTGATGCCGCTGAGGCCCCCGGCGGCGGGAAAAAAAAAACTAACGCCGCTCTGAAGCCCCGGAAGGCGCAGGCCCCGCGGGATCCGCAGCCGCCGAAGCGCCAACGCTGGCTCGTCTACGCCGGCGCGGTCGGCTTCCTCCTCCTCTTGCTGATGATCTACTTCCGGAAGGGCATCATCCAGCGGATCTTCCGCACCGACCTCTCGCTCGCGACGGTCTCCCTCGTGAGCAGCGCCCACGCCCAGGCGCCGGCGGCGGAGAAAAAAAAAAGCTTCTAGACGGGGCCGTCGTCCTCGAGAAGGTTACGCTGAGGCCTGTCGCGGGCCTCGACGGGTTCAGGGTCGTCAGCGCCTTTAAGATCGACGACGTTACCTGCGCGGACTTCGCCACCGACCTCTACCAGCTCGGCGTCCTCCTCCATCCGCCGGAGGTGATCAACGAAAAGTTCCTGATCCGCCTCCGCGACTGCGTGGTGAAGCTCCCCGAGGGCCATCCGCTGAAGCGCTGGCTGACGCGGATCGCGAACCTCCCGGCCCAGGGGCCAACCCCGGAGGAGGCGGCGACGTCGCGGTTCCTCACGGAGATCATCACCTCGCAGTTCAACCTCATCACCGACCTCCAGGTCAAGAACCGGATCATCGCGGTCCTCGGGGACGTCCCCGACGGAACCCTGCCGGAGCTCCTCCTGCGCTCGTACCTCTACCTCATGATCGGCAACGTCTCCCGCTCCGACGCCGTCCTCCGGGAGATCGTGACGACCGCGCCGCGGGTGAACTGGGAGCGGGTCGCCTTCCGCGGGAGCCTCTATCACCGGATCGCCCGGGACCAGGCACGGCAGCTCTTCACTAAGCTCGCGCGGCACCCCGCCGACCGCACGGTCTTCCAGCTCTTCGCGCTCTACCTCCGGACCTATTACAACGATCCGGGGCTCCTGGCCCTCGCCGAAGAGGTCGACGCGGGCGACGTCGAGGCGAAGCTCGACCTCCGGTTCACACTGACCCTCGCGCCGGCGCTCGTCCGCTTCCGGCGGCTCTCCACGCTTCCGGAGCCCCTCCGGGTCCGGCACCTCCGTAGCGTCGGGATCCCGCTCGCCGAGCAGTCCTACTGGGTCTGGCCCTTCGTCGACCTCGAGGCGCTGGCCTCGCCGGCGCTCCTGCCCGAGCTCCAGCGCCTCGAGCGCGAGGACGAGCTCTGGCTCATCTACCTCCTCGCCGACGAACGGTTGGCCGACCTCTACTCGAAGACCGGACGGAGCTTCCTCCCGGGCCGGCGGCGCTTTTTGAAAGAGGGCCTCGAGACCGAGGCATCGTTCATGCTGAGTCTCTACAAGCTGATCGAACTCGGCGACATCGACGGGGCCCTGGTGCGGAAGACGACGGAGATGCTCCTCCGGTGAGCGCCTACGCGGAGCCGGAGTTCTACCGGATGAACGAGGACTCGCTGCGACTGGTTTCCTACGTGGCCCGGTCTTGGACCGGCCCCGGGCCCCGCCGGCTGCTCGACCTCGGCGCCGGATCGGGGGTCATCGGCATCGAGCTCGCGAACCTCCTGGCGCCCGACGAGCTGACGCTCCTCGAGCTGCAGCCGGAGTGGGGGCCCTACCTCGAAGCGAACGTCGCACGCGTCCTCCGGGCCCCGACCCGCGCGAAGATCGAGCTCGTCCCTCTCGGCGAGTGGAACCCGCCGGCGACCTTTGAACTGATCGTGTGCAATCCCCCGTATTTCCTACCGGGCCACGGGAAACCTTCCCCGGATCTCCGCCGGGACCTCTGCCGCTCCTTCACCCGCGACGGCTGGGCCGCGCTCCTCGCGACGATCGACCGGGCCCTCGCGCCCACGGGCGCGGCCTACCTCGTGGTCCGCGACGACGCGCGGATCCTCCGGGAGCTCGAACGACACCGCCGCGGGCCGGCGACCGTCTCGCAGGACGGGGGCCTCGCGTTCGTTACCTTGTCTGGATGTAGATCGACGTGAGCACCGCCTTGAGCTCGGGGTCCGGGACGTCGGCGAAGAGCTGCTCGGCCTCGCTCTTCAGGACCTTGTAGCGCGGGTCCTGCGGGTGGAACTTCGGCGGTGCCGGCTTCGCGGCGCCGGGCCCGGCCTCGGCGGGCCGGGGCTTGAAGTAGCTCTCCTGGGTCACGAAGTTAAGGCGCTTCACCACCGGTCGGAGCTCCGGGAAGAGGGCGAAGATCTTCCGCTTGAGCTCCTCCGAGAGGAACGAAATGTTCTGCGAGTAGCTCGCGTGCTTCGAGAGGATGATCAGCGTGTCGCCCTTGATCTTGAGCGGCGAGGTCACGGCGGCGAGGCCCTGGCCGATGATCTCGGGCCAGCGGCGGATAAGGTTGATGAAGTCGAAAGTCTGATAGAACGAATGCAGGTTCTCGCGCTTCAGGTCGTGCGCGTCGAAGCGGTCTAACTCATCGTAATTCAAGCCCTTAAACTCGATCTTTTTAAACATGTTCCCTACCAGTAACCTAGCCCTTCTCTCTTGTCCATGGTATACAACAATTCATGCTAAAGCTCCTCATGTTCCTGCTCCTCTTCGGCTGCAGCGGCTACCGCTTCTCCCAGCAGGAAAATCCGCTTTCCCAGTACGGCATTCAGACCCTCGCGGTCCCGATGTTCTATAACTATTCTAACCTCTCGGAACTGCACACCGACTTTACCCGGGAGACGTACCGGCTCCTCACGGGGTTCAGCGGCCTGCGCCTAATCAACGGCTACAGTCCCGACGCCGACGCCCTTCTCATCGGGATCATCAAGACCCCGGAGAAGCTCATGGAGACGGTCCGGGCCTCGAACCTGCGCCTGGCGCAGGACAAATCGAAGAATTCGATCGGGGACAAGCGGGAGAACTTCTACATCCCCGGAACCTCCGACGTCCAGCTCTACCTTCAGGTCATCGTGATCAAGAGGCCCACGGAAGAGGAGCTCGCCCTCCTTCGCTCGGGGATCGGCGACAAGATCAAG
>JBILTI010000260.1:0-4020 GCA_044371595.1 Bacteriovoracaceae bacterium | reverse complement strand
CTCGGCGACCTTGTGGCCGCGGAGCTTAGGGATCTTGCTCGTATCCCGCTGGGCTGGGATCTCGACGCAGGTTCCGTTCTGGTCGTACTTCCAGAAGTGGAACGGGCAGCGGATCCCGTTCCCTTCTACGGACCCGTCGCAGAGGTGGGCACCCATGTGGGGACAGTGGGCGTCGAAGGCGCGGACGGTCCCGTCCTCACCGCGGAAGAGGACGAGCTCGGTTCCGAGGAACCGGGCCGGAACCGCTTTCCCCGGCGCCAGCTCCCGCGACGGCGCGAGCCAGTACCAGCCGTCGGGGACGAAGCCCGGCACACCGAATTGCTTGATCTTCTCTGCGTAGGCCATCGGCCCCCTGTTAGTGGACGAAGAAGTCCGGCGCGCCGAACACGAGGGAGGTGCCGAAGCTGAACCTCAGTATCCGCCGCGCCTCGGCCATGTAGCCGGAGTTTTTCCCTTCCGCGCTCGGAACGTATTTCTTCCAGGCGTTGTTATCCCAGGCGACGGAGCGGCCGTGGAGGTAGTTCAGGACCTTGAGCTCCTCGCCCTTCTTGGTCCTAATCACCTTCTGCGGGTCCCCGGTCTCGAAGGCCGTGGGGAGGAGCACTGCGAGGCTCGCCGGTGGCTTCAGGTAGAACGCCGGAAGGTCGACGGTTACCGTGTCCCCGGTGACCGGGTCGCGGATCTCCGCCGGGCCGCGGACCGCCGCCTTCATGTTGCGGACGCCGGCGTCGAGGTTCGGCGCGAGCTGCGGCTGGAAGACGATCGGGTTGATCGCCTGGGCCTTCGTCGCTTCGCCCATCTGAAGGAAGTCGTAGGAGCGCTCGGCGTAGACCACGGAGTTCCGGAGCGCGTCGAGGGCCTCCTTCAGGAGGTTCGTCCCATAGGTCGTGCCGCCGTAGTTCCGGAGCTCGAGGAAGCGCTTGCTCTGGGCGGCCTTCCGGACGAGGGCCACGCGCTCCTGGTCGGTGATCCCGACGTCCTCGGAGCGGGAGGCGAAGACACTCGAGTCGATCCCGAAGTGGGTTCCGAGCTCGCCCGCGAGGGTGATCGCGTAATTCTGGTTGTAGGCGCAGTAGAGGAGGACGTCGTGGTAGGCGCGGTAGAGCGCGGCGATCGTGATGTAGATCTCCGCGGCGCCGTTCCCTTTGAAGCGGTGGAGGTCGTCGCCGAAGGAGCCGCGGCCGAAGGTCATCTTGTTATCCCAGACGAACATCTTTTGGGCGCTGTTCTTCGAGATCTCCGTGATCCGCCGGAGTGCCTGGTCGAGGGCCGGAGCGACGGAGCTCATGAGGTACTGCTGGAACTGGGCCATCGACTGGAACTGGTCCGCCTTGCCCATCTCCGCCGACGGTTCGGTGAAGAACTGGATCGCGGCGTCCGTCTGCTGCGTCGGCAGGAAGAGCTTCAGCGCCGTCACGGTGGTCCGGATCGCCTGCACGGCGGTCACGTGGGTAGACTTGTTTCCGAGGAAGCCCTTCTTGCTCTCGAAGAGCGGGCGCAGGCGCCAGACGATCCCGCGGAGCGGGAGCGCCAGCTGGAGCTGCGAGAGGAAGTAGCGCGCGTCTTCCGAGAAGGCGTCGTACTCGCGGGCGCTCTTTCTCAGGAGCGCCTCCATCTCGTCTCCGGTCTTGACCGCGAGCCACTCGTCGCGGAGCCGCTGGTAGTCCGGGGAAAGGTCGCCGGCGCTGAAGGAGAGGTTGCTCGCGAGCTTGCGCTTCTGTCGGCCCCAGGCCTTCTTCTCCGTCTGGAAGTCCGCGTCGTCGGCGGCGACCGGGGTTACGTCTGGGACCCGGTACGTTCGATAGTCATCGGCGCCGGAGATCTTCGCCGCGTGGATCGTGGTGGTAAGCACCGCCAGGGAGGCGACGCCGACGAGGAACTTGTTCATGCGGACTCCTGTTAAAGAGAAGTTAAAAACCTCTTCGATCGTCTCGCATTTTTGGCCACTGTTCGAGACAGGTAAAAACGTCTAATTCGCCCCGGCCGACCGGCGCGTTCCGGAATAAACTGCCGCCGTCCCGCCGCAGGGCCTCCCCCCTCATTCGGCACTTTTCCCGTCCCGATCAGCTATTCGAAGAATCATTAAAAAGGAAGTCCCATGAAAAGTCTGATGATTGGCCTCGCCCTCACGTCTTCCCTTAGCTACGGCCAGGTTGGTACCGTGGTCGTATCGAACTTCAACTTCAACTACAAGGACCCGGCCGGGACCGGAACGGCCTCGGTCTTCTCCCGGAGCTTCGCTAAAACCACGCAGCGCCTCGCGGTGACGGTTGACCGTCTCGATAAGGATTTTCGGATCGTCGCCACCGGCGCCGAAACCCAGGAGTTTTTATTTACGGACGCGCCGTCCTTTATGGTGGATGCGCGGACGATGAGCGTCTCGGGGTTCAACCTGAACCTCGGAGAGAAGTTCACGGCGTCCCTGGCGGCGGGGCAGTTCGTCTCCGCCGACGATAACCTTGGGCTCGATAATCTTTCCCTTGACTGTTCCCGGGACCAGCGAGGTCCGGAGGTCTGGGATCAGGTCCTGAGCGGCTGTGTCCAGCGGCTGATCCTGAAGGCCGGCCGGTTCAACTCCGCGGCGACGGAGGCGCACCTCCCGGGCCTCCTCGGGGCGACGATCCTCGCCGCCGCCGGCGCCGCGCCGGAGGTCCGGTCCGCGGTTCAGATCAGCGGCCTCGATCTCCGGATCTCCGGCGGAAAGTACAACCTCTCTGCCGAGGTCCGCGCCCAGATCTCCGGAAAGGTCACGAGCACCGGGACCGCAAGCTACGACTCGGCGAAGGGCGTCCTGGCGCTCCGGATCTCCGAGGTGAAGTTCGGCTTCCTCAACGTCACCGACAAGGTGTTCGATGAGCTGAAGAAGAACGAAAGCGAGAAGCTGACGGTGAAACCGCCGTTCGTCTACTACTCACTCCGGTAGCGCTCGACGCGTACATGGGGGGCGGCGATCTCCGCCGCTTCTCCCAGGACGAGGTGGTAGAGCTTCCGCTCCTCCGGCGCGAAGAGAAAGAGCTCCTCGCCGCGGCAGGCGTGGCGCGTTCGGCGGGGCCACCACGTGACCTCCATCCTTCCGTATCCGCGCCGGACCATGACGTTGAAGTCGGTGACCGCGCCCGCTAGGAGCTGGCAGGAGACGTCTTCTTCTCCGGCGAACGCGAGGACTTCACCGTCGGGACGCAGCACCCGCTCGCGGTCGGGAAAGCGGAGCCGGCAGCCGGCGCCGCCGAGGATCAGTAACCAGCGATCGATTCCCGGGTAGCGGGAGAAGAGGCCATCGGTCGCCACTGTTGCCATTGAGAGGCGGAGCTCGAAGTCTCCCGTCGGCGGGAACCGGACGAGCTCCTGGGTCGCGCCGACGCCGTTCTTCCACGGCATGTCCGTAAACTCGTCCTCCGTATACACGCGCATTCGTACTCCTTCCCTCCGGTGCCGGGCCGGCACAGTTCCTGCTTCTCTTTCGGGGGGAGAACCATTATATGAAGAAAAAGACATCATCGCACTCTACCTTTAAGAAGGGGCTAAACGATTACCAGGACGACTGGGGAAACCTGACGCACTATCTCGGTAACGACGATTTCCCGGAAGGGAACCGGGCCTCCGACCCCGACGAGGATCTGAAGGAGAACCCGCGCCTCAAGGGCAAGGTCGCCGAAGGCAACGAACTGATGGAGGAAGAAGACACCGCCTCGCCCGCCGGGAAGGAGGACGAGGACCGTTCTAGTCTCACGCCGTGATCTGCCGCTGGGCCCAGTCGAGGACGGCCGCGACCCGGGGAACGAGCAGCGTTCGGGCCTCCGCGTACGGGAGCCAGCGGTGTTCGTGGTGTTCGATGATTCCGCTCACCGGATTGGGCCGGAGTTCGATCTCCCCCGCCGCGACCTCGAGCAGATCGTAGCGCGCGATCTTTCCCTTCCCGTACGGTTCCGTTTCGACGAAGTCGCTCCCCCAGGACGGGGAGACGTCCATGAGACCGGTTTCCTCGGCGATTTCCCGGAGGGCGGCCGTTCCGTGGTCTTC
>JBILTI010000007.1:0-13863 GCA_044371595.1 Bacteriovoracaceae bacterium | reverse complement strand
AACCTGGTGCACGACGAAGGATCCCCGGCGATTGAAGGACCACCTTGAGATCTTCATGTATTATTACAACGAAGTACTTCTCGCGCAAAAAACGTCACCAATCAGGTAAGGCAGTTAGAGATCGATCCGATCTCCTTCGGCGTCGTGACCATCGCCGAGGAGCGGAAGCCGATCGACCTCGACGCGTTCGACGTCACGAACGAGGGTCTGTACGCCGTCCGCGGGGAGATGATCCGCGACTCGCTCCAGTGGGTGCGGCTCGAGGTCTCCTTCGCGGCCCCCCCTCACATCGCTACAGCTGGAGCTACGCCAACCAGAAGATCATCCCGCTCTAAGATACGAAGCGGAGCCGCTACACGGCGCGGATATTCGTCTCGCTCTTCGAGTCGCTACCGCTCGCGCTGTCCGAGGAGGCGGGCTTCGTAAACGTGGTCCGCATCCTCCCCTCGGCGAAGCTCCGGGCGTCCCTCGTCGACTACTCCTTCGCGCCATACGCCGTCGAGCTCTCCGGCATCGAAAACGACTTCGTCTCCGTCGGCTGCCGGATCCAGCAGACGGGCCGCTTCGGCGAAGTGCGGCCGTACCTCGGGGTCCTCCTGGCGTCGGCCGGTTACCGGCTAAAGGACCAGCCCGAGCCCCCCTACGTCGTCGCCTTCCACGAATCCGGCGCCGCGAGCGTGGCACACGTTAACTACAGCGGCGAAGAGAAGATCGTAAACGTCAAGGCCCGGCTCCCGGAAAAGCTCCCCCGCCTGCGCCTCGCCGCGGGTCTAGGCCCTACGTCCTCGAGTCGAAGGACAAGACCGGCGACCGGCGGACCCAGATCGCACCGACCGTCATGCTTTACGGAAACTTCGCGCTGAAGGAGACATCGTCGTTCCGTTTCTTCGACTCCTACTCCAAGGACGTGTCGACGTTCCATAACTGGGGAACCTACTTCTCCTGGGACCTCTCCGAGTTCTGCAACCAGCGCTGCGTCCTCACCTCCCTCATCGGCACCCAGGGCGTCGAATTCCGCGCCGACTCCGGTGCCACCACGCAGTCGGACCTGATCTCCCCAAGGGCCTCGAGTTCATCTACAAGCACCCGTTCGGCCAGTTGAACTACCGGTTCTCCTGCGGCATGTTCGCGAGCTCCTCACGCCTCTACGACTACCAGAACTACTGGGTCCGCTACGGGAAGGGACACTTCTAGGAGCTCAACTACATCGAGTGGGGCAACGACGAGCGGCGCGCGGCCATGTTCGGCCTCTCCATCGGCTTCCCGATCGGAAGCTTCTTCTTAGCGCTAGTGGCAGGACCGGTGCGTGAGCGCGCTGGACATCCGCTCGGAGCGCTGGAGCTCCTGGAGCATCGCCAGCCGGAACGTGATCGTGAGGACGCCGATCGCGACGAGGCTCAGCGCGTAGGTCTTCGGTAGCTTCGAGCGAAGCGGCGAGAGCACGTTCCGGATGACTCCCGGAGCGACGACCATGCTCGGAACCGTTCCGAGCCAGAAGAAGAACATCGAGAGGAGTGCGAGCGACGTGTGCTGGAGCGCCACCGTCCCGAGGACGATGCCATAGAGGAGACCACACGGAAGCAGGATCGAGAGGAGGCCCGTGAAGAACGACTTCGTGAACGTCTGGTTCCGCTGGACGAGGGGGCCCCAGAGGCCCGAGTAAGCCTTCGACCAGACCTTCGGCACCGGGAACTCGGCCTTCCGGCCGCGGAAGTTCTGGACGCCCCAGTAGATGAAGAGGACCCCGATGAATAGCGCCGGAGCGACCGAGGCCCAGGCCGGGAGGGTGCTCAGGTTGAGGTAGATACCAACGAGGCCGGCGGCAGCGCCGAGGGTGAGGTAACCGATGAGACGACCAAGCTGATAGCGGAACACGTCCCCGGAGCGCTCGCAGCTCGCCGCGACAAGGCCTCCGCACATGCCGACGCAGTGGAGGCTCCCGCCGACGCCAGCGACGAACGAGACCCAGGGAATGAAGTTCTTCACCTCCGCGAGGAAGCTAAGGAGCGGGCCCGACAAGGGTCACCTCCTTCGATGCAAGGACGGCCCACGTCTCGGCGTCAACGGCGTTTACGAGCACCTTTCGAGAGCCGTTCTCGAGCTCGGTAACCGGGAACTTGAAGAAGAGGACGATCTTTTTTTCGGGGACGTTTACCACTGTCGGGTGCGCGACGGTCACGACGTCGATGTCCGGGTCGTTTGCCATGAACTCGACGTAGTACTTCGTGTTTCCCTGGTGCGACAGCTTCAGCGTGAAGTGGTTCACGACGGTCCGCCCCTCGTCGGTGACCGTGAACGGCACCTTCGAGCGGAGGAAAACGAGTTTCAGGTTCGTGCTGGCGTCAAGAAAATAGAGAAAGAGCGTGACGAACGTAAGCGAGATCGCGACGTAGATCGTCGAGCGGACGGTGACGACCTTCCGGTACTCCCCCGCGACCTCGGTCTCCGAGCTATAGCGGATGAGGCCCGGCGGTTTCTTGAGCTTCGACATGATATCGTCGCAGGCGTCGATGCACTGGGTGCAGGCGATGCACTCGAGCTGCGTTCCCCGGCGGATATCGATGCCCGTCGGACAGACCTTAACGCAGTTGTAGCAGTTGATGCAATCACCCTCGGCCGCGCGCTCGACGATGCCGGGGTTCCGGCGCGGCTCGCCGCGCTTTACGTCGTAGGAGACGATGAGCGAGTTCTCGTCCATCATCACCGACTGCATCCGACCGTAGGGACAGGCGATGATGCAGAACTGTTCCCGGAACCACCCGAAGTCCAGGAGGAAGATTGTCGTGATGATCATCGTTGCGAGGAAGAGGCCCCAGTTCTCCGCCGGAGCGACGAGCGTGATCTCGAAGAGCTCGCGGGGGCCCACGAAGTAACCGACGAAGGTGTGGGCGATGTGGAGCGAGATCGTGACGAACGCGGTCCACTTGCCGGCGCGCCGGAGGGCCTTGTTCACCGACCACGGCGCCTTGTCGAGCTCCCGGCGCTCCCGTGCCTTCCCTTCGAAGAAGGTTTCGACCTTCAGGAAGATGCTCTGAATAAAGACCGTCTGCGGACAGGCCCAGCCGCACCAGACGCGGCCCCAGAGACTTGTCACGAAGCCGATCAAGAAAAGCCCCGAGGCGACCAGGAGAAAAAAAAGAACGGGCTCGACCCCGTGAAGCGTCGAGCCCAGAAGCGTAAATTCGCGGTTCGCGAGGTCCACCAGGAGCGCGGGTTTGCCGTTGATGTAGAACCACGGCAGCACCAGGTAAAGGAGAATGAGGAACCAGTAAAAATAGCTCCGCCGGACCTGCCACTTCCCCTTCACATCCTCCGGATACACGTAGACGCGGTTCCCGTGTTCGTCGGTCGTCGCGAGGCGCTCCGGATCTAGCTCGAAGATGTTCTTACTTTTCAACGACTGTCTCCGCGGTCTCGTCTATCTTCTCGCCCTGCGGCTCCTTGCCGCCCTTAACGAACGTGTTCTTCAGGCTCGCGACGTACGCCACGGCCTGGTAGACCTCGTCCTTCGGAAGGAGCTCGGCCCAGGCCGGCATGCCGTTCTCCTCGGAGCCGTTGAAGACGACGTTGTAGACCGTCTCCGGGGTTCCCTTCGCGACGACCCAGTGGTCGTCGGTGAGGTTCGGACCGATGTCGCCCTTGCCGCCCTCAGCATGGCACGCGAGGCAGTTCGTCTCGAAAACCGCGGCGCCCTTCTTCACGCCGTCGTCGGCTACGATGGCGTTGTAGTGCTTGAAATTGAACCTGCTGTTCGCCTTCTTGAACTCGGCCTGTGCCTCGAGGATCTTGCCGTAGCTCACCGTAAACTCCTGACGGAGCGAGGCGCCGCCGAGGAGCTGGTAGTAGACGAAGTAGCCGGCGGCGAACGCGCAGCTCGTGTAAAAGATCACGTTCCACCAGCTCGGAAGCGGGTGGTTCAACTCCTGGATGCCGTCGTAGGAGTGGTCCAGGAGGAGATGCTTCTCGTCGTCCTTGACGTCGAGTTTCGGGTCATTGCTGTTATAGTTACTGCTCATAGCATTTGTCCTTTCAGGAGAGGCCCCGCCTTCTTCGGGTCCTCAGGCGGTATTTGGGCAGCGTCCTCGTAGAACGCCTTGTTTTCCGTTCGGAACGTCCAGTAGACGTAGGCCCCGAAGCAGACGACGAAGATCACAAGGGCGGTCAGCGGGAGCCACGGGAGGTTCCAGTGGGCGAGCACGGCCTGTTTCATTCCTTCACCTCCGGTCCCGCGAGCTCGACCGGGGTCTCCGGAAGGCCGCCGTAGTCGACGCCGAGGCGCTGCATGTACGAAATCATGGCCACGACTTCCATCTGCTCGATCTTCGCCGGAACGCCGTTGGCGACGAGGTCCTTCGCGATTGTCGCGGCCTGCGCCTTGGCGAGGGCGACGGCGTTCGTGATCTCCTCCGGGGAGTACGGAACGCCGAGCTTCTTCATGACCGCGAGCTTTTTCGAGAGCGTCGAGTAGTCGATCTTGCTGTCGAAGAGCCAGGCGTAGCGTGGCATAATCGATCCGGCCGTGACGGCGCGCGGGTCGTAGAAATGCTTGTAGTGCCACATGTGCGGGTACTTACCGCCGACGCGGGCGAGGTCCGGACCGGTCCGCTTCGAGCCCCACTGGAACGGATGATCGTAGACAAACTCGGCGGCTTCGGACGGCTTCCCGTAGCGGAGCACTTCGTGGGTCATCGGGCGCACGGTCTGCGAGTGGCAGGTGTAGCAGCCTTCCTTGACGTAGATGTCGCGACCGTAGAGCTCGAGCGGCGTGTACGGCTTCACGGCGTCCAGCTTCACGATGTAGTTCTTGGCTATGAGGCTCGGGACGATCTCGATCGCGGAGCCGACGAGGATCGCGATCAGGGAGAGTACCGAGAAAATCATCGGGAGGCCTTCGAGCTTCCGATGCGCGGAAGCAAAGGGTTCGACCGACGACGCGTCGAGCGCATAGGCTTCGAAGACCTCGGCCTCCGATTTGTTGCCGTTCTTCGCGGTCTTGTAGAGGTTCCACATCATGAGGACGAACGAGATCAAAACCATCGTTCCGCCGATCGCCCGGACCCAGTACATCGGCACGATCTTAACGACGGTTTCGATGAAGTTCGGGTAGATCAGACGGCCCGCGTCGTCCATCGCCCGCCACATGAGGGACTGGGTGATGCCGGCGACCCACATGGAGACGATGTAGAAAAGGAGGCCGATCGTCGCGAACCAGAACTGGGCGTTCGCGAGCTTCCTCGAGAAGAGTTCGGAGTTCCAGAGCTTCGGAACGAGGTAGAATAGCACCCCGGCGATCATCATGTAGTTCCAGCCGATGGTGCCGGCGTGGACGTGGCCCGGGATCCAGTCGGTGAAGTGCGCGATCGCGTTAACCGATTTGATCGAGAGGAGAGGTCCCTCGAAAGTCGCCATGCCGTAGAACGTGAGCGACGTCGCCATGAACCTGAGGCCCGGCTCGGTCCGAACCTTGTCCCAGACGCCCCGGAGGGTCATGAGGCCGTTGATCATCCCGCCCCAGCTCGGCATCCAAAGGGCGACCGAGAAAACCATTCCGAGGGTCTGCGCCCATTCCGGAAGCGTCGTGTAGAGGAGATGGTGGGGGCCCGCCCAGATGTAGATGAACACGAGGGACCAGAAGTGGATGATCGAGAGCCGGTACGAGTACACGGGCCGGTTCGCGGCCTTCGGAACGAAGTAGTACATGAGGCCCAGGAACGGCGTCGTGAGGAAGAAGGCGACGGCGTTGTGGCCGTACCACCACTGGACGAGCGCGTCCTGGACACCCGAGTAGAGCGAGTAGGACTTCAGGAACGTGACCGGGAGCTCCATCGAGTTAACGATGTGGAGGACCGCGACGGTGACGATCGTCGCGATGTAGAACCAGATCGCCACGTAGATGTGCCGCTCGCGGCGCCGGACGAGGGTCCCGAAGAAGTTGACCGCGAAGACCACCCAGATCGCGGTGATCAGGAGGTCGACGGGCCACTCGAGCTCGGCGTATTCCTTACCGGTGGTGATCCCGAACGGGAGCGTCACCGCCGCGAGGACGATGATCGCCTGCCAGCCCCAGAAGTGGATCTTCGAGAGGAGGTCGTTGAAGAGCCGGGCCTTGCAGAGGCGCTGGTGCGAGTAGTAGATCCCCGCGAAGATGGCGTTCCCGCAGAACGCGAAGATCGCCGCGTTCGTGTGGAGCGGCCGCAGGCGCCCGAAGGTTAGCCACGGGACGCCGAAGTTGAGCCGCCACTCGGCGAGCTGGAAGGCGATGGTAACGCCGAGGAGGATCGCCACCGCGCCCCAGATAACGGTGGCGATGACGAACCATTTTACGATCTGGTCATCGTAAGAAAAAGTCTCGAGCCGCCGGTTACCGGCCGGTGGACTCGTGTGGGTAGAACTCATTTGCCATCCTTTCTTGACGTTGATGATAAACTTATATTTTTGTCTTCTAATAGCATGCGAAAGCGCGGGGTCTCGAGGTCGTCGTACTGGCCCCGGCGCGCGGACCAGATGAAGGCGCCGATGAAGGTGGCACCGAGGAAGAGAGCGAGCGGGAGGAGGACGATCATTATTTCCATAGGTTCCTCAGTTTCCGGGTCCCGGCGATGGTCGAGAGCAGGACGGTTAGCGAGCTCACCGGCATGATGACGGCGGCGACGAGCGGGTTGATGAATCCGAGGAAGGCCGCGAGGACCGACAGCGAATTGTAGCAGAGCGAGAGCACGAGGTTCCGGCGGATGACCTTCATCGTTTCCCGCGAGAGGACGACGAGCTTCTCCACGGGCACGAGGCCCGGGGTCGTGAGGTACACGTCCGCGGCCCGGAGGGAGATGTCCATCGCCCCGAGAACGGCGACGCCGACGTGGGCGTGGCCCAGGGCGATCGCGTCGTTCGCGCCGTCGCCGATCATCACCGCGCCCGGCGTGGCCTTGATGAGGTCGCTCTTTTCCTCAGGACTTAAGTTCGATAAGGCGTGCGAGGTCGGGAGCGCGACCTGAGCGGCAATCTGCTCCACCACTTCCTTCCGGTCGCCGGAGAGGATCTTCACGTCCAAGCCCTTCGCGACGAGGGCGGCGAGGGCCTCGGTGGAATCCGGCCGGATCGCATCGGCCACGTCGAAGGTGGCGACGGGGACACCGTCTTCGAAGATCCGGTTCTTCTTGATCTCGTAGAAGCGTCCCGCGATAGTTCCCGCGACGCCGGTCCCGAGAGCCTCCCGGAAGTCGGCTACCGGGAGCGGATTCCGTTCCCGCCCCTTGATCGACTCGATCAGGGCCACCGCCACCGGGTGCCGGGAATGGTTTTCGAGGTTATAGATCACGTCGCTCAGCGGGACCGCCGTCGGGGCGAAGGCGCGGAAGTTCGTGATGGCGAGCTTCCCGAGGGTGATCGTGCCGGTCTTGTCGATGAAGACGTGCTTCACCGTCGCTAGCTTCTCGATCACCTCGTCGCTCTTGATGATGATCCCCTGCTCCGCCGCCTTCGCGAGGGCACGGGTAAAGGTCAGCGGCACCGCGAGCGCCAGCGCGCATGGACAGGTGACGATGAGGAGGGTGATCGCGCCCTCGAGGGCGTGGGTCAGGTCGTGGGTCCGGGCGAGCTTCGCGAAGAGGATCCCCGCCAGGAGAAACACCGCGAGGGTAAAGTACTTCGAAACCTTGTTCGTCAGGTTAACGATCTTCGACCGGTAGGCCCAGCCGTTTTCCACGTTCTTCAGGAGGCGGCCCAGGCGCGAGTCGTCGGAGACGTTCTCTGCCTTCATAACCAGTTCCTGGTCGAGGTTCTGGGTCCCGGAGAACACCCGGTCACCCGTGGCTACCTTGACCGGAAGCGATTCCCCCGTGAGGAGCGAGTTGTTGAGGTTCGAGGCACCGCGGAGGACGACGCCGTCGGCCGGGACGAACTCCCCGGGCCGGATCAGGAGGACGTCGTCGGGCTTGATGAAGCGCGGGTGAACTTCCCGGAACGTGCCGTTCTCTTCTCGGAGGACCCCGTCGGACTGGTAGAAGAGGTGGAGGTCCGAGGCCGAGAGGCCCTTCTCCTGGATTTTCTGTAAGAAGTAGCGCGACATGAGGAGGAGGAACACGAGCGCGGTCAGGGAGTCGAAGTAGTTGTCGGGGATTCCCAGGACGAGGTTATAGACCCCCATGACGGCGCCCACGAGGAGCGAGATGGAGATCGGAATGTCGATCGAGATGGTCTTGTTCTTGATCGCGTTCCAGGCGTTCTGGTAGAACGGAAACGAGCTGTACGTGAGCACCGGCACCGCGAAGGCAACGGTGAGCGCATTAAAGAGCTGGGCGTAGTCACCGGAGGCCCCGCCGTAGAGGGAGACCGCGTAGATCATGATGTTACCGGCGGCCGCGCCGGCGATGCCGATCCGGACGAGGAACGCGCGCTCCTCCCGGGTCTTAAGATCCGCGACGTCCTGGTTGCGCTTCAGGGGATGCGGCCGGTACCCGAGCTGATTGAACTCCTTCGCGACGAGCGAGAACTTCCCCTTAACCTTGAGCTGGACCGTCACGACGGAACGGTCGAGGTCGAGCTTAGCGGAGTACACGCCGGGTACGAACTCGGGGAGCTTTTCGATCAGCCACAGGCACGCGAGACAGTGGATCCCTTCGAGGTAGAACTGCATCGTCCGGACGCCGTCGGCGTCGGCGTAGGAGAACTCCCGTAGGAAATCGGCGTCGTCGAGGAAGTCGAAGCGGGTCACCTTGAGCTCCACCGGTGACCGGCGCTTATAAACGGCGGAGTTATTCTTGATCGCGTAGTAGGATTCGAGGCCTTTCTGGTGAAGGATATTATGAACCGTGAGACAGCCGTGACAGCAGAACGGCTTCGCGTGCGCCGCGTCCGTCTCGTGATAGATGGGCGGAAGTGCTATCTCGTCACAATGGGTGCAAGTTTCCATTTCCGTGTCCGTAGGGTTAATCATGTTCTTTAGTTTACTTACGGTTAATCTATCACTTCGGGGGGAGCCCTTGTGTGACCTAGGTCATATTCCGAGGCGATCTTTCTGACAGAATCCGTGAATGATTAGGAGATTAGGTCGGTTTGGGACCCGGGGTGGTTCCCCGGGCCGGGAGGTTTTCGCGTCTTTAGACGACGCCGACGATCGGATGACCGGCCGCCGATTCGGAGGCGCTCTGGACGGGAAAGTAGTCGTTGTCCCGGCGCCCGCCCTTCCCGATCGAGGTGTTCCCGGAAGCGGCGTTGGGCCGGGTACTGATCCCGAGCGCGGAATAGAGCGGGCAGGTCCCGACGGCGCCGGTCGCGACGGGGACGAGGAAGGCGAGGAACCCGGCCTTCCGGGGACCCCAGAACGCCAGCGAAGCGAGGGCCGCGCCTCCAACGACGCGGCCGATGCGTTCGTAGTCGTGGATGTTCTTCTTCATAGAATCTCCTCCTGGTTTGCGTTTCGATTCAAGTTTACTCCTCTCGCAACGGCGGTGGAATTTTCCGAGCTAGTCGGTCCCCCGCGCGCATTCGGTCCGTCATGAAGCTGGATCCGCGCCACCAAAACTTGCCGACGAACCGCTCCCGCGGCGGCGCAGCCGCCGCGCTAAATTTCTGGATTCGCTCGGAACCCGAGGAATAAATTTCCCTTCTCAGATCTCTGCTAGAATTCCCGAAGAAGGACCGTCACTCGTTTCTTTGAATCTTTACTTTCGTGGAATTGCCGCTGGACGTTTCACCCCGTTGCACGTGTGCTCGACGCGAGACCCGAAAGAACCGCAAGGTCTGGACCGGAGGTTCGAGGAAGAACCTCCAGCAGCACCTTACGCTCTACGGAGCATTTATGAAATTCATGGCCCACCAACTCGGACAGCTGAGCCTCGTCCTGTCCCTCGCGACCGTCCTCACGGCCTGTAACCCGGAAGAGTACTATCCGGTCACGGAGTCGGTCGAAGGTCCGGACGCCTACTGCGCCCAGGCCAAGGATCTGAACTCCTGCCAGAACCTCGGCAACGCCTGCATGCCGGCGTACCTCGAGCAAGAGGCGCTGGGAGCGGATCCGGTGTACGCCGCCTGCATCGCGAATCCGGGCTACATGCCGCCCGGGGATTCGTCGCCGACCGATCCTTCGGCCCCAACTGATCCCGCGGCCCCAACTGATCCCGCCGCCCCGACCGATCCCGCAGCCCCGACCGATCCGGTCGCTCCTCTGACCCTCTACGACGCGCTCAAGTCCAACTGTAAGAACCTCGACGCGAAGTACCTCTTCGTGAAGAAGTTCGTGTCGAAGAAGGAGACCAAGCGCGACGTCAAAGTGAAGGTCTGCCACAGCCCGGGCAACAGCGAGGCGCACACCATCATCATCGCGTGTCCGGCCATGAAGGCCCACGCGAAACACCACGGCGGCGCCGACTACATCGGAAGCTGTCAGGACTAAGTTTCGACAACGGAAGGCCCCCGCGCGGGGCCTTCCTTTTTTTATCGCGCCTTCCCTACCGTTTTCGTCTCCTCAGCAGCAAACTACGGGACATGAAAACACTTCTCATCGCCAACCTCGTTACCCTCTCCTTCACGACTCCCGTCATTGCGAAGGGCCTGGGTGTAGGCCTCATTCTCGGTGACCCGACGGGCATCTCCGCCAAATACTTCCTCGGCGCGAACGCCGTCGACGGCGCCATCTCTTACAACGACCACGAGTTCGTCATCTACGGCGACTATCTGAAGCACTTCCCGGGCTGGCCCGGAAAGGAGAACGCCTTCGTCGCGGGGCTCACCCCCTACGTCGGCGTGGGCCCGGTGATCGCGATCACGGACGACGACAAGGAGCGGAACCGCCGGCTCCTCGAGGACGACGACTTCGCCCTAGGCGCCCGGATTCCCCTCGGGATCGAATGGATGGCCACCGAGGTCCCCGTCGGCCTCTCTCTCGAGCTGGCCCCGGGGATCCTCGTCGCCCCCGAGACGGACGGGTTCGGGCAGGGGGGCTTCCTCGCACGCTACTACTTCTAGCTAGTTTTCATTTTCCGGACTCTGGTCCCGGAACGCCCCGCTCCCCTTGGCGTCCGGCGAGAGCATCTCGACCAGCGCGTTCAGCGCGTCGGTCGTGGTGAAGATGCCGTAGACCTCGCCCCCGTCGTCGAGGACGATCGCCGACCCCTTCTTCTCCTTCGAGAGCCTGAAGGCGACTTCGCCGAGGTCATCGTTAGCCCGGGCGAAGAGGATGTCGGTGTTCATGATGTCCTTGACCTGCAGGTGCTCGCTCCAGGCCTTCCCGTAGTTCGCCATCAGGTCGCGCTCCGAAACGATGCCGACCACCTGAGCTTTATCCATCACCGGAAGGTGGCGGATCTGGTGCTTCTTCATCAGGGCCAGCGCGTCACCAAGCGTCGCCTTCATTTCCGTCGTGATGAGTGAGAGACTGGTGAACTCTTCGACTTTCATATCCATGTCGGTATCCTCCGGGATCCCCCCCCTTAATTTTTATCGGCCCGGGGCCGGTCCTAGAAGCCGCGGGCCAGGATCACAGGCCAATCTCAAGGCACGGATTGATCCGCGGCAACTTTCCCCAATCGCCGAAGTTCGGTATGCACATCGGAAACACGATGAGTAGCCGGAAGATGAGCGAAGCAGTAGCGTTTACTATAACCCCTGGTCCCGGAGACAGATCGTCCACTGGATGCTCGAGGAGCTCGAGCCTCGGGTGGTACCTGATGCAGAAGGCGATCGAACCGTCGGAGGACTACGTCGAGCGCTGCGCCGACAGGCCGGCGGATCGGTGATCAAAGGTTAAACATCTCGAGTAGGCCCGAGCGGACGAGCATGACGCCGATCGCGGCGATCAGGAGCGAGAAGATCTTATTGACCGCGTCGCTCACGTCGTTCCCGAGCTTTTCGAGGATGACTCCGGCCCGGGAGAAGAGCAAGAGCACGAACGCGAGGTTCAGGAAGAGGCTCAGGGCCGTGACCGGTACCCCGAACTGCTCCGTCCCGACCATCAGGGTGGCCAGCGCCGCGGGCCCCATCATGAGCGGCACCGCGATCGGCACGATCCCGACCCGGGTCGGCGCCGGCGCCCCCTGGTGGCTCGAGGTATCGAGGAGGTCCTTGATCGAGAAAACGATGAGGAGGAGGCCGCCGGCGACCCGGAAGTCGGATTCGGTGATACCGAGGAAGCTGAAGATCGCGCGCCCGCCGAACATGAAGACAAGGCCGATGAAGAGCGCCGAGGCGGGGGCGCGGAGGACGAGGGCCCAGCGGTCCCGGTCCGAGAGGTTCCGGGTAAGTCCCACGAGAAAAGGCAGCGCCCCAAGAGCGTCGATCGCTACGAAGAGGGAGAGGAAGGCCTTAAAGAAGTTTTCCATGCCCGGAGGTTACCGGAAGGATCGGAAAATGGGGGGCCCGGAGGCCCCGGCGTGTAGATTATTCAACGAGCTCGCAGCGGACGGACTTCACGGTGTACACGCCCCAGTCCTTCTCGGCGTGGTCGTACATGTCGGCGTACCCGGAGACGACGGTGATCTTGTAGTTATCCCAGATCCCCTGGTCGATGCGGCGGACGGCCGAGATGACCGAGAAGTACTTCACGTCCCGGATCCCCTGGTCGACCTGCGTCACTTCCGCTTCCGAAGAAACGAGGACGTAGTCCCAGAAGTAACCGCAGTTGTTGATGATCGCGCGGTCGATGGCGCGGACGTGGCGGCCGGCGTAGTCGGAGCCGCTGATCTCGACGGCGGAGGAAACGTTAGCGACGAGGGCGAGGAGCACGAGAACGAGTTTCATAAGATTCTCCTTTAGAATGAAATGCGCCGTAACATACCCGTGTTTTGCGCGCAGATAAAGTTAGAAGTTCGTTAGGACCGGGCCCGCCCCGTGCGAAGATGGCAAACGACCTCTTCCCTTGGTAAAATTTACAGATCAGGAGGCGTCGGATGAACATCCTCCGGGCCCTCGTCTCGGTCTCCCTGTTCCTCGTCCTCTGCTTCGCCGGATACGAAGTCCTGACGGTTTCCCGGCGGAACCAGATGGTCAAGGTCGACTACGCGGAGTTTCACCACTTCAAGCACGGTCTCTTCAGCGTCAACGCCTGGAAGCGGCAGCTCGCGACGATCGTGAACGACGAGGTGGAAGAGCTCTCCCTCCTCCGGAAGAACGAAACCTTCGTCCGCGGCCAGCTCGAGCGCCAGCTCGGCGTCCTGATCGACCAGATCGTCGCTCGCATCCGAAAGAAGAACCTCGAAGCCCCCCACGGGCTCCTGAAGCAGGGCCTCCTCGAGGCGTTCGTAGACGTCAAGGACATCAAGAAGGGAATCCCCTCCTACGTCGAAGCGATGCTCGCGGAGATGAAGCGCTCGGGGACGGAGCGGAAGATGAAGGGCATCGTGAAGGACCGGCTCGAGGACTACCTCGCCCGGAGCTTCGACGTCGGGGAGACGGCGGCGAAGGACCGGATCATGCGGAAGCTCGCCGCGGTCGACGAGGAGTCCGCCTCCCGGCGCCTCCGCGCCCGGCTCGGTGAAAACGGGCTCCGCATCCGGAACTTCGCCGCGGTCGCGGTGCTCGCGGCGCTGGCGCTCTTCCTCCTCGAGGCCTTCCGCCGGGGTCCGCTTCTGCAGCTCCAGTTCTACCTCCTGACCGGGGCCCTCCTCGTCCTCCTCGCCGGCGGCGTCGCGACGCCGATGATCGACATGGAGGCGAAGATCGCGGAGCTCCGCTTCGTGCTCCTGGGTCACGAGGTGAGCTTTCGCGACCAGGTCCTCTACTTCCAGAGCAAGAGCATCCTCGACGTCTTCCGGTTCATGATCACCCACCGCGCCCTCGAGATGAAGTTCGTCGGGATCCTCCTCGTGACCTTCAGCGTCGTGTTCCCGGCCTTCAAGCTCCTCTCCTCCCTCGCCTACTACTACGACTACT
>JBILTI010000258.1:0-4035 GCA_044371595.1 Bacteriovoracaceae bacterium | reverse complement strand
TAAATTTGAAGACGCCTGCACGTACTTCTTTCGTTACATCCGAAGGTATCGCAGCGAACTGTCGACTCTTCTAACCGATCAATTTCACGTCATGGGTGCTTGAAAACTCAACTGCGTTAAGTTTAGCTCCCTCTCTCGCTTACTGGCTTTAGGGCTTTGGTAATTTTCCATTTTTTGCGTGAAATTTAATCAGCTTTAAGAAATATCCGTAGCTTAAGATTAAGCAAATGCCCGAGCGAAAATCTTTTTTTCTTGCAATCGAAACGGAATCGACAAAACTATTTGTACCGACAACTCTTACGAACGGATTGAGCCGCGAATGAAAGCTCCCGCCCTCACGGAACAGACCTGCCTCGATTGGTTCCAGCGCCTTCGGGCCGATTGCCACGCGCTGCTCGGAACGGTTTACGAGCAGGGCCTCGACGCCGCCAGCGCCGCCCGCGTCGTTAACCTCGCCGGCGAGGTTTCGGAGCTCGTCGCCGAGCGGGAGCTCCCCGGTGCCTTCCGCGGGTTCCGCGACTACGAACCCTTCCCGCTCACGCACCCCCTTCTCGTGGCCACGTTCGCGCTGATGACCTGCCGGAAGCTCGACTGGAACACGGAGCGCACCCTCCAGGCGGTCGGCGTCGGCGCCCTCCTCCACGACGTCGGAATGACGAAGCTCCCGGAGCACGTCAAGGGCACGCACCCGAATGACCTCGCGCCCGAGGACCTCGTCCACTACCACAAACACTGCGAGCACGGCATGAACATCGTCGCCGCGGTCCCCCTGATCCCCGTGGCGGTTCAACAGATCATCTACCAGCACCACGAGCTCAGCGGAAAAGGCTTTCCGCACGGGATCAGCAACGTCAAGGTTTATCCCCTCGCGAAGGTGGTCTGCCTCGGCGACCGCTTCGCCCGGTTCCTGATCCTGAACGGGCTTTCGCCGCTCGACGGATTGAAGAAGTTCGCCGCCCAGAAAGAAGAGCTCCTCCTCCACGACCCGGAGATCATCCGGGCCTTTATAAAGAGTTTTATCAAAGACGAAAAGTCGAGGTAACCCCGTGGCAAAGAAACCGAAAATCCTACTGATCGCCGACGACGAAGCCGAGGTCCTCGATGGACTTCGCATCATCTTCTCGCGATTCGTCGACGAGGTCCGCACCGCCGCCGACGGCCTCGAGGCCCTGGCCATCGTCAACGCCGTCGACGTCACCAGCGTGATCTCCGACATCCGCATGCCGAAGCTCGACGGCGTAGGCCTCATCCGCGAGCTCCGCGAGCGCGGCGTCGCCGTTCCGGTGATCTTCTACACGGGCCACGGCCACGAGGAGCTCTTGCGGGATGTTGTCAAGTACGGCGCCTTCGACTTCGTCGATAAGCCGGACCTCGCGGGCCTCGAAGGGGCCCTCCTGCAAAAGGGGCCCCGTTCGGCTAAAGATAAGGCCAGAAATCCCTCTCTGGTCTGAAATCGTCCTTGATTCTTAAATGTCGCTTATGAAAATGTTAGTGGTCGCGGTGGCCCGCGGGAATTAATCTTTTCTAACAATTGCTGTCTTAAAAACGAAGACCGCCCGGTCTCCCGCCTCGAGGACGGGAAAACGGGCGGTTGGAAGAAACGAGGGATTACTTAAGGCCAGCAGTCTCTTTGATCCACTGGTAGCCGGAAGAGACCTTGGCGTAGATGCCGTACTTGTTGGCGCGGGCGCAGCCCTCGCCCCAGCTCACGACGCCGATCTGGACCGGGTCGTTCTGGTGATCGAAGACGACGAGCGGACCGCCACTGTCACCCTGGCACGAGTCCTTTCCGCCGGTGGCGAGGCCCGCGGCGATCATCGTGTTGTCGATCGTGCCGTTGTAGGCGCCGGGCCGGTTAGCCTCTTCGTTCGAGACGATCGGAACGACGACCTTGTTGAGGTCGCCCTTCACGTTGTACTGGCGCTCGCCGACGTCGCCGAAGCCGTAGACCGTCGAGTCCATGCTTGGCGCCTGGTGGCCGTCGGCCTCGAACTCCGGCGAAGCGAGCTTCACGGCGCGGAGGTTACCGGTCGTGAGGTCGAGCTTCTGCTCGAGCTCGACGAGGGCGAAGTCGTTCGCCATCGTCGCGCGGTTATACTGCGGGTGCTTGATCGTGCGCTTCACACGGACCTTGACCCCCGCGTCCTTGAGGTTCAGGATCGCCCCTTTGACTTCGCTGAAGTAGCCGGCGCAGTGGGCGGCCGTGAGGACCCATTGCTCGGCGATGATGCTGCCGCCGCAGGAACCCTGGAGGCTGACCATGTACGGAGCGTCGTCGAGGCTTGTCACCCGCTCACCGCCGACGATCTTTTCCTTGGCGAGGGCGAGGGGCGGAACGGAGAGAACTGACGAGAGCACGAGGGCGCGAACGATTGATTTGGTTTTCATACGACTCTTTATGAAAAGGTTAATCTTACGTTAAATTATCGCGGGCAAAGTTTATGACGCGTGAGAGCGAGGAAATTTTTAACGGGGACTTGAAAAAAAATCGGACCTGCGCTAACCGAAGTGCCGGAGGCAAAAAAAGTCCCGCCAAAGCGGGACCCGCGGGGACTTGCTTGTGAACCGGTCGGCGCTAGGCCCTCGTTCGGGCGAGGACCTCGGCGCGGAGATCCTTCCGGAGAATCTTCCCGACGTTCGACTTCGGAAGCTCCTTCCGGAACTCGATCGACTTCGGGACCTTGTAGGACGTGAGGTTTTCGCGGCAGAATTTCATGAGCTCGTCGGCCGTGAGCGAGTCGTCCTTCTTGACGACGAAGATCTTCACCACCTCGCCGGACTTCTCGTCGGGGACGCCGATCGCCGCGCACTCGAGGACCTTCGGGTGGCCCACGACGACGTCCTCGAGCTCGTTCGGGTAGACGTTGAAGCCGGAGACGAGGATCATGTCCTTCTTCCGGTCGACGATCTTAACGAAGCCCTGCTCGGTCATGAAGCCGAGGTCGCCGGTCTTGAAGAAGCCGTCGGCGGTCATCACCTTCGCCGTCTCTTCAGGCCGGTTGTAGTAGCCTGCCATGACCTGGGGCCCGCGGATGCAGATCTCGCCGATCTCGCCGAGCGAGAGCGACTTGTTGTTGTCGTCCTTGATCTCGACCTCGGTCGACGAGATCGGGAGACCGATGTAGCCGTTGAACTCCTTCAACGTCATCGGGTTGATGCACGCGGCGGGCGACGTCTCGGTGAGGCCGTAGGCCTCGATCAGCGGCGAGCGCGTGACCTGCTTCCAGCGCTCGGCCACGGCCTTCTGCACGGCCATGCCGCCGCCGAGGGCGAGCTTCAGCGGCGCGAAGTCGAGCTTCCGGAACTCGTCGTTGTTCAGGAGGCCGTTGAAGAGCGTGTTCACGCCGGTGATCGCGGTGAAGCGCCACTTCCGGAGCTCCTTCACGAAGCCCGGGATGTCCCGCGGATTCGTGATAAGGACGTTCAGCGCGCCGATCGAGCTGAAGACGAAGCAGTTCGCGGTGAGTGAGAAGATATGATAGAGCGGGAGCGGCGTGATGATGATCTCCTGACTCTCCGTGATGAAGTCCTTGATCCAGGCGCGGGCCTGGAGCATGTTCGCGACGATGTTCCGGTGCGTGAGGATCGCGCCCTTCGCGACGCCGGTGGTGCCGCCGGTGTACTGGAGGAAGGCGATGTCGTCGCCCTTCACCAGGGGCCGCTTGAACTTCGCCGGGTCCCCGGCCGCGACGCAGGCCTTGAAGTCGAGGGCCGTCGGCAGAGAGTACGGCGGGACCATCTTCTTCACGTTCTTCAGGACGAAGTTCACGACGTAGTTCTTCGGGAACTTCAGGAAGTCGCCGATCTGGGTCAGGAGGACGTGCTTCACCGGCGTGTGCGGGAGCACCTTCTCGAGCACGTGGGCCGAGTTGGCGAAGATCACAATCGCCTTCACGTCGGCGTCCTTCAGCTGGTGCTCGAGCTCACGGGCGGTGTAGAGCGGGTTCACGTTGACGGCGATCATCCCGGCCCGGAGCGTGCCGAAGAGCGCCACCGGGTACTGGAGGATGTTCGGCATCATCAGGGCAACGCGGT
>JBILTI010000259.1:0-4035 GCA_044371595.1 Bacteriovoracaceae bacterium | reverse complement strand
TTGAACAGAATGAACTATACAGTGGATAGAAATGATCGGCCGGGGTTCGAACTCTAAGATACATCGACTCTACGAAAACGACCGCACTCCAATAGATCCTCTTATGCTGACCGGAATCATCAATATTAAAACTAAAAAAGCAGGCATTACGGGAGAGAGATTTGCAGAGGTTAATTGTTTAGATGTAACTAAACTCCTAACGAATTAATTTTCAAATGGGGCTTCATTGAAGTGAGCCCCAGATTTCGAACTGGTTAATAAGCGCTTATCCCAAAACCATCCTTAATGTGATCCACGCTGCTGCGATTTGAAGAATCGCCACATAGTTCTCTTCAGATTTTTCCGTGCGTACCCTCGCCTTTGCAAATCGATTGATCCAAGAAAAGCTCCGATCTACTTGCCATAGCATCTTGCCAAGGTTCGATGGACGCACTCGCTGAGGGTGGCGTCGTGGGATAATTGCTTGGCGACCTTTTTGAGAAAGTCCAGAAGGAGATCAACCCGAGAAAACCTAATGACTGTGACCTTTCCCCATTCTCCGCACACTTTTCCTCCCTTGAGCTCAGGGAGTCGCTTGGCGAATTCCCTCAGTTCCGATACATTCACATCAACCTGCAGCATGGTCTATCTCCTTGTAGTTAGCTGTCGCAAACCAATTTTAAGAAGAGGGCCGTGCTTAGGCCAAATCAGAATTTACACAAGATTTCTTACACCAACTCTGTAAATGGGCGCCCTCCTTTCGGTGAAGGTATTCTGCTAGGAATAAGCGCCTCTAGAATTTTCCAAAGGGGCTGAGGGCATTCAGCTCGTGGATAGTTTTTCATGAAAAAACTATCGCGCAGATTCCTCTAAAGGCCAAGACGCAGGGCCGTATCAAAGACCGTTATGGGATAGGCTCTTACGCTTTTCCTCTTTACGGAGCTCTGAGAGAAGCTCTTGTCGATCATCTGGGACAAAAATCGTTTAATCCCAATATTATAAAAGACTGAAAGCGCGCCGTGAAGGCCCACTTGAAAATTAATTTGTTAGGGGTTTAGATGGTTCCAACACACTCCTACGTAAGCGCCGGCTCCGTAGGAGTGTGTTGGAACCCTAAATAAAGAGTCTTCGTGCTTCTCGTTTCCGCTTCTTCTTTCGCGGGCATCGTCGCGAACTGCCGGAACGGCAAGCTCCCGGACGCGGGGCCCGACGACGTCCTCTCCTGGCGAAAGGTCGTCCGTTAGGGGATCGAGGTCACGCGTTTCTCGGGTCAGCAGATCCCGGGTCTCATCAAGGACGTCCTCGCGGCCATCGAAGTCCCGCTATCGAAGGTCGACCGCGGCGTCTATTATAACTTCCACCCGAAAGCGAACCCCAGGACGCGGCCGGCGTCTCGCTCCCGGTGCTCTTCGCGAAGGGCGGTACGGTCCTCACGAAGATCTTCCAGGTCGTCTGGGGCGTCGGCTTCTGCGGATAGACGCCTAGTCCGCGCGCTCCCGGTCCCAAAGGTCCAGGAGCGCGTTCGGGATCGGCGCCTTTTCCCAGTGAAGGTTCAGCGTCCGGCGGAGGCGATCGTTCTCCGCCGCCTCTTCCGGATGGAGCTCCTCCCGGCGCTTCAGCAGCTCCACCTCCGAGTAGCAGTGCTCCCCGGCCTTGAGCTCCACGTGATGCGAATCGAAGGCGAGGCAGCCGTAGGGCTTGACCGCGCGGGGGACGGGACAGCCGAGTTCGCCGTGGTTGAAGAACGGGCACGTGTACGTCTTCCGGAGGTACGACCGGCCACCGGGGTACTTCGGCTCGAGGCGGTACCGGGCGACAGTCTCCCGGAGCTTCTCGCGGAGCTCGGGCCGGAGGCCCCCGGCCGTCCGCAGGTGCGCGAAGAGCTCGACCGCCTCGAGCGGCGTCACCAGCATCGAGTTCGCCTCGAAGGTGCAGCAGGTCCCCGGACAGCCGGCGCAGCCCATCCCCCGGTCCTCGAGGGCCTCCATGTGTTCGATCAACGTCTGGCGTCTTGTAGAATCCGTCATCTTCCTGCACCTTTAACTTACACCGGAGTTCCATGAAAAGGTTTTTTAAGATCGAGCTAAAAAATCTGTCCGACCGGGGCCGCGGCGACCTCTACCACGACCTCATGGCAATGGGCTGGGGCCGCTCGCTCGCGCTCTTCCTGCTGGTCATCCTGCTCCAGAACTCCCTCTTCGCCACGCTCTAATGGCCCGACCCGGCGGCGATCCAGAACTCCGACGGCTCCTGGGCCACAGCCTTCTTCTTCAGCGTCCAGACGCTCGGGACGATCGGCTACGGGTACCTGGCCCCGGCGACCGGCTACCCCAACGTCCTCGTGACGATCCAGTCCACGGTCGGCCTCGTGATCCTCGCGATCCTTACCGGTTTCTTCTTCTCGAAGTTTTCCCGCCCGACGGCCCGGATCGACTTCACCAGGAACATCCTGATCACCGACTTCGACGGCCGCCGGGCCCTCCGCCTCCGCATGGTCAACCCCCCGGAAGAACCAGGTCATCGACACGCGGATCCATCTTACGGCCTTCCGGCGCGAGCCGACGGCCGAGGGGAAGCCGTTCATCCGCTCCTTCGATCTGAAGCTCGTCCGGGGCCACACGCCGATGCTCTCGCTCAGCATGACCGTCGTCCACATCACCGACGCGGAGGGCCCGCTCTACGGGCTGGACGCGGCGGCGATCCGGGCCCAGAACCCCGAGTTCCTGGTGACGGCGATCGGCACCGACAGCACGTGCGGACAGACGATCCCCGAGGTCCTCGCCTACCGGACCGAGGACCTGGTCTGGGATAAGAAGTTCGCGGACATCCTCACCTTCGATCCGGACGGGCGGCGCATTGTTGACACCGCCAAGTTGCACCTCCTCGAGGATTAGAAGATGCCAGAATCATAGAGCGACGCTAAGTGTCGTGAGCATCCTTAAAGGCCGGGATTTACATAGACGATACCCGTCATTTTTAGTACAAACCCCTATACATTTGTTTATTGGAAAATCTTAGGGAGATCATCATGATGGATTCTTGGTTGATGTGGGTTAAGACCCCTGTGATCTTTGGCGTGCTCGGCCTCGCCATCGCCGCCTTCTTTTACATGCAGGTACTTCGCCTCGGTAAGGGAACGGAGACCATGGAGCGCATCGCGGGTTACATCCGCGAGGGTGCCATGGCCTTCTTGTTCAGACAGTATAAAGTCCTCGCCGTGTACGGCGTCGTCGTCGCCGCCCTGATCGGCTACGGCCTCGGGGGCCTCGCCGCGGTCTCCTTTATCCTCGGAGCCTTCCTGTCGCTCCTCGCGGGCTACGTCGGAATGAAGGCCGCGACCTACGCGAACGTTAAGACGACGCAGGCCGCCCGGACCGGCTCGAAGCCGCTCGCCCTCCTCACCGCCCTCGACGGCGGCGCGGTCATGGGCCTCTCCGTCGCGGGCCTCGGCTCGATCGGACTGGGCGTGCTCTACCTCATGTTCCAGAGCGCCGAAGATAAAGTCCTCTCGACCGTTCTCCATTCGTTCGCCGTCGGCGCCTCGTCGATCGCGCTCTTCGCCCGTATCGGCGGGGGGATCTACACCAAGGCCGCCGATGTCGGTTCCGACATCGCCGGTAAGGTGATCGAAAACATTCCCGAAGACGATCCCCGGAACCCGGGCGTCATCGCCGATAACGTCGGTGACAACGTCGGCGACGTCGCCGGCATGGGCGCCGACATCTACGAATCGATGGTCGCCGCGATCGTCGCCGCCATGGCGATCGCGATCACGTCGTCGGAGCTTCCGATGCTCATGTCCGAAGCCGACGCCGCGATGAACAAGATCGTCGCCGTGGGCCTCCCGCTGGTCCTCTCGGCCGTCGGTCTCCTCGTTTCCATCGTCTGTATCTTCATCGCCCGGATGATGAAGAACATGGATCCGGCGAAGGTCCTCCGCGGCGCCCTGATCCTCCCGCCGCTGGTCCTCGCGGTCGCTTCCTACCTCATCATGGCCTCGCTCAACATCACCCAGTCAGTCACCGCGATCCTCACGATCGGCGCGATCGGCGGAAC
>JBILTI010000257.1:0-4044 GCA_044371595.1 Bacteriovoracaceae bacterium | reverse complement strand
CCCCGTGCCTATAGATCCACGTGCCGACGGCCTTGGAGCCAGTGAAGACCACGCCCGCGATCCGCGGGTGCGTGACGATTGGCGCGCCGACGACCTCGCCGTCGCCGAGGATGACGGTGAAGATATCCGCCGGAACGCCGGCCTCGAGGAGGAGCCGGTGGAGTTCGAGGCCGATGAGCGGCGTCTGCTCGGCGGGCTTCAGGACGACGGCGTTTCCGGCGGCGAGCGGCGCCACGGTCATCCCGCAGGGGATCGCGAGCGGGAAATTCCACGGAGCGATCACGGCGACCACGCCGCGGTTAGTGACCTTCTGCGAGGAGAGCTGGATTCCGATCTCCTGCCGGGCGTAGAAGTTGATGAAGTCGATCGCCTCGTCGACGTCGGCGAGGGCCTCGGTCATGGTCTTCCCGGCCTCGTAGATGATGAGGGTCGCGAGCGCGTTGCGACGGAGGAGCATGAGGTCGGCCGCGCGGAGGAGAATGGAGACGCGGTAGAGGGCCATGGACTGCTTCGCCCACCAGCTCGCGCCGAGGGCCGCTTCCGCGGCTTCGACCGCCCGGATCGCGTCGGCGCTGGTGTTCTCGCGCACGGTCCCGACGATGAGCTCGGGCCGGGAGCTGCAGTAGATCTTCGACTCCGGAGAGTTCCGGAACTCGTCCTGCCGGCGAAGGAGCTCGGCGCCGAAGTCGGCGATCGCCGCCTCGAGGCCCCGGCGCTCGGCCGGGACGTAGAGCTTCAGGGGCCGCGCCGGGGCGAAGTCGCTCTTGATCTGTGTGAGGAAGGAATCGAACTGCAGACTTCCGGACTTCTTCTTCTGGAGGTGCACGTCGACCGGGGAGACGAGGCCCGAGGCCTTCTGGTGCGACCGCATGATCGAAAGAACGCCGACCTGCGAGGAGTTTTCCATGATCCGCCGGACGAGGTAGGCCATGCCGACTAGGAGGTTCCCGATCGGCATGTAGTTCCGGGTAGGCCACCCCATCTTCGCGAGGCCGTGCGAGAGCGCCTCATAGGTCATGTGGAGGCACTGGTGCTCGATCACCGGCGCGGCCGGGAACCGGAGCGCGCGGACGGCCTCGACGAACGCGTGGTCCTGGAGGTTGTGCGAACCGACCGCGAGCTGAAGGTGGGCGTGGTGCTTCAGCGCCAGGTACGCGATCTGCCGGAAGTGGAGGTCGCTCTCCTCCTTGTTAAGGAACTGCGGCGGCGTGAACTGGTGCGCCTCGCCCTCGATCGTCTCCGCGTCCCAGTAGGCGCCCTTCACGAGGCGGATCGGCATCCGGAGGTTGCGCTTTTTAGCGAGCTCGACGACGTCGAGGAGGTGCCGGGCGCCGTCGCGGAGGTAGGCCTGGACGACGATCCCTGTCTGGCCGTAGTCCCGGAGCTCCGGGGTCTCGAGAAGGACCTTGGCGTAGATCGCGAGGACGAGGTCCCGGTAATGGTAGTGTTCGGCGTCGACGTTGATGAAGACCTCCTCGCGGTGGGCCTCCTGGAGGATCCGCCGGAGCCGCGGGGCGACCTTGGCGTAGGTGGCGTCGAAGGCCTGGGGCCGGAAGTCGTGGGAGAGCGCCGAGACCTTGATCGAGACGTGGGCGTTGTAGATCCCCGCCGCGTTCTTCTCACCCTTCGGGATGTGCTGCTTCAGGCCGTGGATCAGCTGGAGGACCTTCTCGAAGTACTCGTCCGCCTCGCGGGCCGAGACGACGAGCTCGCCGAGCTGGTCGAGCGTCGCCTCGCGCTTCGTCGCGCGCAGGTGCCGGAGCGTCTCATGGCAGGTGTTAATGCTCTCGCCGGCGATGAACCGCTTGGCCATCATCCGGACCATAAAGCGCACTACGGCGGCGAGGGGCCCGGCCGGGAGGACGCCGGCGACCTGGAGCGCCACGCTGAAGAGGATCACGAGGTGGAGCGGAAGCTGCCGCGTTCCGCGCTTCTTCTGGAGCGAGATCGCCCGCGAGTCGTCGAGGAGCCGGCGCAGGCTCTCGAGGAGGTTGCGCTTCACCTCGTGGCCTTTCTTGTCGTGGTCGAGGCTCGGGAGGAGTGCCAAGAACTTCAGGAGGTGGACACGAATGAGGTCGTACTGGGCCGTCAGCGTGAGGCCGTAGTCGGAGACTTTCTCGAAGGGGCTCGAGCGGTAGTCGCCGACCTTCTTCACGAGCTGCTTCAGGATGTCCCGGGCCTCGTCGTCGACGTCGGTCCACTGGTTCCGGTCGAGGAACTGCGGGAGCCCGAGCTCGGCCGTGGCCCACTCGATCTCGCTCGGGAACGCGGTCGGCGCGAGCGTGCTGATCTTCTCGACGTGGTCCTTCAGGTTAAAGAACAGCTTCTCGGCGTCGCGGTCGATCAGGACCGGGTTGACCTCGTGGAGCTTCAGGAGGGCGAGCTCCCGCGAGAGCCGGCGGGTGCCGACGTAGAGGCCCTTCTCCTCGGGCCTCACGGCGCAGAGGAACGGAAACCCGTCGAGGACGACCTCCCGGCGGAAGCCGAGGCGCGTCTCCCGGGTCCGGACGAAGTCGATCAGCCGGGCCACGGCGGGGGCGAGGTCGCCGCCCGGGAATAGCAGGGACTCGAACTCGCCGTAGTAGGAGACCTGCCAGTCACTGCTCACCACGCGCTTCTTTACGAAAGGGACACCTTTATCATTCACGAGAGCCTCCAAATTTTAAACACTTCAATTTACCCGTAAAATGAGCGCTCGCAAAGTCTCCAATACGGAGAAATTGACGGCGCCGGTCCCCGGGGCCTAGAATTATCCTATGGCCCAACTTTTATTACTCATGAGTCTTTTTTGCCCCCTGGCGTTCGGCGGAAACCTCTACACCCTGGCCGATCTCGAGGTCCTGGTCCGGGAGGAGGGCCACCGCGAGTTCTTCGCCCACGCCCTCGACGTCCGGCCTTCGGAGCGCCAGGAGGCCTGGCGGGGGATGGTGACGAAGATGGGCGACCGGTTCGGCCAGCGGGTCCTGGGCCAGTCGACGATCGACCGGAGCGACTTCCGCCAGATCGAGGAGCTTTACGGATGGCCCGTGCTTCGCGGGGACGACGTCTTCAAGCTCCGGCGCCGGGACATCGGCCTCCGGTACCTGCGCCAGTGCCTGAAGCAGGATCCCCCGTGCTGGGAGGAGCTCCGGGCCTTCTGGGAGAAGGACAAGACCGACGCGGACACGGCGTTCAAGCTCGCGGAGCTGACCCGCAGCGCCCCGGAGGCCCCGGTCGCGACCTGGAGCTTCCTCGAGGTCGCGCTCAAAAGTAACCTCGCCGAGTTCTTTTGCAAGAAGGACTTCGCGCTCGAGGCCCTCTGGGGCAAGATCGAGATCGACTACGTGCGCCTCGGGCCTGAGGGGGATCTGATGCGAAAAATCGACGAGACGGTGCACCCGGACTGCCTCCCACCGCTCGTCGCCGAGGCCCGACGGCGGCTCGCGCGCCCCCCGAAGGCGATCGACCGCGAGCTCGCCTTCCAGGTCCTGAAGTCCCAGGGCAAGGCGACGCCGGCGGTGACCGACTTCTTTTATACCGTCTACCTCCTCGATAACCCCGCCCAGGGTGAGCTCTTCAATCTCTCCTGGAACCGGGTCCGGGAGCTCGGGGGTACCGCCGGCCGCCGGGAGGCGGTCCTGAAGCTGCTCCGGGAGCTCGACCCCCTCCCCGACGGGATCCTCGCGTCCCTGGATCAGACTAAAAAACGCGTCGTCCTCCGACACTTTAAAACGTACTTTCCCGAGTACTTCGACTTCTACGCCGACCAGTGCGTGAGCTACTACGGCGGCAAGGGGGCGTTCCCCGCCGGCAACCCGACGGTCCACTGCCAGGACCTCATGAGCTCGGACCTCGCCCCGCAGATCCTCGACGAATTCCGCATCAAAAAATTTCAGGACGTCCGCCGCATCTAGGGTTCAACACACTTCTCCGTAAGCAGTGCGCAGTTTTCTGCGCCGCTAACGAAGAGGTGTGTTGGTCTGCAACCAAAAAAAAAGGGCCGTCCGGAGACGGCCCTTGGGGCTTGCGTAGATCGCGGATCGACTACTTCAGGTGGCCCGAAAC
>JBILTI010000256.1:0-4059 GCA_044371595.1 Bacteriovoracaceae bacterium | reverse complement strand
GAAAGTGTACGTCCTCCAGAACAAGCTCTACAAGAAGGAACATTCGCTCTACTTCGACGTGGGGTACCTCGCAAACTTCACGTCGAAGTTCCAGGACACGAACGGCTTCGCGCTGAAGGCCGGCTACTACATCCACGAGGAGTGGGGCTTCGAGGTTTTCTACCACCAGTACGCGAACAAGAACAACGACGACTTCCGGAACGTGCGGTTGATCAACGAGGCCGAGCCATTCATCCGACGGATGAAGGGCTCCTACGGCGGGGCCGTGATCTGGTCGCCGTTCTACGGAAAGATCAACACGTTCAACCAGATCTTCTACTTCGACTGGTCCTTCGGCGCCGGCTACGCGCAGGTCCGGACCGACAGTAACCTGAAGACCGTGCGGCTCGACAACGTCCCGAACAGCTACGAGCAGGAGGTCTACAACGGCGCGATCCTGAAGACGAAGCTGAAGTTCCACCTCCGCGAGAACCTCCACCTCGGCGTCGAGTACATGAACACCTACTACATGGCGCCGGGGCCCCAGAATCCGAAGTCGGATAAGCTCCGGACTAACACCGACCTCATCTTCAGCGTCGGCTTCTCTTATTAAGGACGGTTATGAAGCTCACTCACATCCTGCTCGCCGCCGCGGTCGCCGCCAGCGCCCACGCCGGCGAAGAAAAAAAGAAGGCGTTCTCGGACGCGCTCTTCGATAAGAAGTACTACTACTCGGCCCTAAATGAATTCTTCGTCGAAACCTACAGCCGGGAGATCCTGAACGACGACCTGAAGAAGCTCGAGGACTTCCTGTACTTTACGGGAATCGAGCTCCTCGAGGACTACGATCCGGGCCTCCTCCGGAAGTACCCGACGTCGAGCACGCGGTTCATCCTCGGGCGCCAGGCGCTCCAGCGGAAGAAGCACAAGGAGGCCCTCGAGTTCTTCACGAAGATCCACCCGGACCACCGCTACTACCCAGAGGGGAAGCTCCTCGAGGCGCAGGTCTACGACCAGCAGGGGAAGCTCGCCGAGCGCGGCGAGGCCTACGTGGCCTGCGTCGCGAGCGCCGAGAAGCACGCCGCTCAGGCGAAGACCGAGAAGATCCAGCGTTACTACGTGATGGTCGGGGAGATCTGTCAGGTGAACAGGGCCCGGCACCTCTTCAAGGTCGAGGACTACAAGACGTCGCTCAACGCCTACGACAAGATCCCGAAGAAGTCCTACAAGTGGCCCTACCTCCTCCTCGAGCAGGCCTGGGTCTACTACCAGCTCGGGGACTACAACCGGACCCTCGGGCTGCTCACGACCTACAAGTCGCCGCTCCTGTCGACGTACTTCTTCCCCGAGGCCGAGTACCTCGCGGCCCTCGCGTACTTCCGGCTCTGCCTCTACGAGGATTCGCTCACGATCATCAACCAGTTCTACCAGGTCTACCGGCCCCGGTTCCAGGCGCTCGACGCTGTCCTGAAGAAGAACCGGAACTCGCAGACGTACTTCTTTAATCTGTTGGCGAGGCCCGAGGACGACCTCAGGAACCAGGAGGAGTTCGTCCGCCAGATCGTGACCCGGATGAAGAAGCAGACGCGCTTCAGCCTCGACTTCAACGCGATCCACAAGATCTCGCTTGAGCAGAAGCGGATCGAGCAGAACGAGAAGCCGGTCATCAAGGCGAAGCTCTTCCCGCACCTGGCCGAGGTGAAGGACAACATGGCCGCGAAGATCAACTACAACGCGAAGACCGACGTCTTCCAGTTTCTTGACTCGATCCCGTTTCTCTCCCAGGAACTCTTCAAGCTGAACCTCGAGATCATCTCGCGCAAGAAGGACCTCGTGTACATGAACAAGCGGCTGATCGCCGACCGGAGCCGCGGCGACTACGCCAACGTCAAGCGCTCGCGGTTCGAGTACTTCTGGAAGTTCGAGGGGGCCTTCTGGGCCGACGAGCTCGGGGACTACTCGCTCGGGCTCAAGTCCAACTGCCAGACCGTGCGCAACGAACTTAAGGAAGAGGAGTAGCTATGAGAACTGTGTCGTTTTTCCTTGGCCTCTACCTCATCGCCGAGGTCTACGGCGAGGACCAAAAGATCATCTACCATTATAAGAAGTACGAGAAGTTCGACCTCGGGAACCTCGAGGTGAAGGGCCAGCTGATCGCCCCCGGGGACATCTCCGTCCGCGAGCGCGAGCGGCGGCGCTTCGAGCTCGATCTCTTTTCGCGGAAGGACTTCGACGCCTTCATCAAAAAAGACGTCGAGTCGCTCCGCTAGCGATTCCAACGGTTTCGGGGCCTGCGGGTGCCCCGAAAACCGGGCACCTCGCCGCGAGCGTCGCACGCTTCGTGGGCACCGGCGGAGTAACTGTTACGAACCCGGGAAATCTGCGATTTTTGTCCGCTTCGAGAGTTGAAACGAAATCCGAGAAGAGTAGAATGCCCGATTGAGAACATGTTTTCCGGCCGATCCAGCTGTTGGACGTTACCTCAAGCAGCACGTAAGTTGATGTCACGGATCGCGGAAAGTCAGGGCCCCCAGGCCCGCACCGGACCTTATGCACCAGTCACGCCAATCGCGAGGAACACCGATCACCGGCATCGCTTCGCGCACGCATACCTACAGTTCCAAAACCGAAAACGGAAATTTCTAAGGGAGGAAAGGCCATGGAAGAAGTCGTCACCAATCCAGTCGTACAGGAAAACATGCTCCAGTGGGCCGCGCGGTTCATGACCGAGGGCGGGATCTTCATGTGGATCATCGCCGTCGTCTGGTGCGCCGGCATCGCAATCGCCGCCGAGCGGCTGAAGGCGTACTTCAAGTTCGACGTCGACGGCGCGAGCCTGATGGGGAACATCAAGAAGAGCGTCATCGGAAACAAGGTCCAGGAGGCGATCCAGACCTGCAGCGAGTCCGGGGCGCTCCTCTCGTTCGTTATGAAGAACGGGCTGAAGCGCGCGAACCAGTCGAAGGAGCAGATCCAGGACGCGCTCGAGGCGAGCATTCTCGAGGCCGTGCCGAAGATCGAGCGGCGGCTCTCGTACCTCGCCCTCGCCGCGAACCTGTCGACGCTCCTCGGTCTCCTCGGGACGATCCAGGGTCTGATCCAGTCGTTTGCGGCGGTCGCCCAGGGGGAGGCCTCGCAGAAGGCGCAGCTCCTCGCCGAGGGGATCGCCGTCGCGATGAACACCACGGCCCTCGGGCTCGTCTCCGCGATCTCGCTCATGGTGGTGCACTCGTTCCTCATCGCCCGCGGTGAGAAGATGATCCAGGAGATCGAAGAGAACTCTGTTAAGCTCCTCGACCTCCTCGCGACGAAGAAGGGCCCGGCTGCCACGGACAAGGCCGCGTAACAAAGAGGGATCTCCTATGAAAGTGGGCCACAAGATCAAGAAACCTGAGAAGCTGAACCTGGTGCCGATCCTCGACTCCGTGTTCATCTTCATCTTCTTCCTGCTGATGTCCGCGCAGTTCGTCGACGTCTACGAGATCGGGTCGTCGGTGCCGATGACCAAAGAGGCGAAGTCGGACCCGCAGGAGAAGGACCCCCTGAACCTGACCCTCGAGGTCACGAAGACCCAGGTCGTCGTGAAGACCGGCCTCCGGAGCCCGGCGTCGAAGACCTTCGCGGCCGAGCAGAACACCGAGCTCCGGGCGTACCTCACGGAGCTCAAGCGCCGGCATCCGACCGAGAACACGATGATCCTCCGGGCCGACCCGAAGATCTCCTTCCAGTACCTCGTGACCGTCATCGACGGCTCCCAGGCCGGGAAGGACAGCAAGGAGAAGCTCTTCGAGCAGATCGTCTTCGACAACAACGGAGTCAAGCCATGAAAAAGCGGTTCGCGAGAAAGCGCGAGTGCCAGGCGGTCGACGTCGACATCACCTCGCTCCTCGACATCCTGACGATCCTCCTCGTGTTCCTACTGAAGAGCTACAACGCCTCGGACCTGAAGCTCGACCTCCAGCGGAACCTCGAGATGGCCGACTCCGACGCCCGGGCGATGACCCGGTACGCGCCGGTGGTCCAGGTTAACAAGGAGGCGGAGGTCTTCCTGAACAACAAGGAGATCGGCCGCCTCCCGGC
>JBILTI010000254.1:0-4075 GCA_044371595.1 Bacteriovoracaceae bacterium | reverse complement strand
AGCCGGTGACGGACAAGGAACTCCTCGTAAGTGGAGTAATCCCGTCGAAGATTTCTAAGGTTTCTTAAATTTTCCTATTTTATCTCACTTATAATCAAGTTCCGGTCGATCGATTCCCTAAGGAGATCTTATGGAAAGGCCGGAAATTCTTGTCGTCGAAGACGAATAGCACCTTCGAGACTTTATGTGTTCGTTTCTTGAGATTAAGGAGTTCCGGGTCGCCGGCGCCTGCGATCCGGCCGCCGCGGTGGTGGCCATCCAGGACGAAGTTCCTCCGCTGATCATCTCGGACATTACGATGCCCGGAAAGAGCGGCCTCTAGTTCGTTTCGGAGGTACGGCACCGGGGTCTCCCGTGCGCCGTGATCATGCTCACCGTCCTCGACGAGGAAGCCAAGATGGTCGAGGCGATGCGCCTCGGCGCCCTGGACTATATCCTCAAGCCCCTCTACCCTCTCGCAGTAGAAGGATTCGCAGCTGATCCAGAAGCAGCTCAAGACGATCCAACCTCTTCCGGCTTAAGTACCACCGGGTCCGGAAGTTCCCCGCGGCGAGCTAGCGGGGGCCGGTCCCGCCTTCACGATGTTCCACTTGCTCGCGAAGAACTTCCGCAGGAAGGCCTGGAAGTCCTCGTACTTCGCCGACCGGATCGCGTCGTTGTTCCGGTGCGGGAAATCGAGCCCGAGCCCGTGCAGCACGGGGATCGAGTAGAACTGCGCGTAGTCCTCGTTCGTCTGTATCCCGAGGAGGTTCTGCCCATCGATCATCGTCTTAATCCGGTCGAACTCCTCGCGCTTGATGCCGTGGTCCCGGAGGTTGTCCAGTATCCGCGTGATCGCCGCGACCGCGGCCTCGGTCTTGTCGTGCCCCGAGCCGATGTAGATCGCCCAGCAGCCGGCCTCGAGGGCCGAGACGTGCACCGGGGAGACCGAGTAGCACAGGCCCTGCCGGTCTCGGACTTCCACGAAGAGCTCCGAGCTCTGGCCTGAGAGGTGGGCCGTGATCATCTTGAGGTAGAGGTCTTCCTTCGTACCGATCGGATAGGCTGGGGCGCCGATCACGATCTGCGTCTGCTCGCGCGGGAACTCGAGGTGCTCGGCGCGGCCCCGGAGCCCCTTCGGCTTCTTCGTCGCCCGCTTGGCGACCTTCCGCGGGGCGAGCGGCGCCAGGAGCTCGGAGAGTTCGTGGTGGACGACCGAGTAGTCGAGGTCGCCGCAGTAGGTGAGGACGAGGTGCGAGCCCTTCAGGTGGGCGCCGTGGAGCTTCTTCAAAGCCGCCGGCGTGAAGGCCTTGAGCGTGGCCGGCGTCCCGGCGAGGTCCATGGCGTAGGCGTGGTCGTTAAAGACCATCCGGTAGAACGCCTTGAAGGCCTGCTTCGTCGGGTCCTCCTTCTGGTTATCGAGGGCCCGGAGGATCACCTTCCGTTCGTGCTCGAAGAACTTCTTCGGGAGCTCCGGCGCGAGCAGCGTACCGAAGAAGTGGCGCGAGAGCTTGTCGAAGTCCTTCGTCTGGCCGTGGAGCGTGAGCCCGTAGGCGTTTTTGCCGGAGAAGCCGTTGAGCGACGAGGAGAGGGACTCGAGCTCGGTCTTTAGCTTCGCGTAGCCCGTGCCCTTGTACCCGTAGGTCAGGAGCCGGCCCAGCAGGTGGTGGACCCCGGCGCTCTTCGGCGTCTCGAAGCTCTGGCCGCCCTTCATGTAGGCGTGCATGACGAACGTCGGGGTCAGCTTGTTCTGCCGGTAGATGAGGGTGACGCCGGGTTTCAGCTCGGTGACGACGACGGCCGGGTCGTGGGTCGACGAAGCCAGCGCGGCCCGGGTGGGTTTGAGCTTGATCTTGTCGGCCGAGGCCTTGAGCTCCTTCTGCCAGCGCGCGAGCTCGCGGACGAGGGGGGCGGTCTTCGTCCCCTTCGGAACCTGCAGCGTGAAGTGCGACGGCTTCCGGAAGATTTCGACGAGGCCCTCGCGGACGTCGTCGACGGTTGCGGCGCGGATCCGCTCGATGAATTCGTCCTCGCAGAAGATGTTACCGGACTGGGCGAAGCCGTGGCCTAGGCTGAAGGCGTAGGACTCGATCGACTCGCGCTCGTAGATTTTCGAGGAGATGTACTGGTTCTTGATCTTCGTGAGCTCGTCGGGCTTGAAGCCCGCGGCCAGCGCGCCCTTGAGCGTCTCAAGGAAGAGCTGGGAGATCTTCGCGAGGTTCTCGACCGGGAAGTTCATCTTGATCATGTGGACGCCGCCGTGGGCGAAGTACATGCTCGAGCCGGCGACGCCGTTGCAGAGCGAGGTCGTCGCGACGAGCTCCCGGTAGAACCGGGAAGTCTCGCCGTGGGCGAGGCAGTTCACGGCCAGGTCCTGGCCCGAGGCTTCGGCGGCCTGGTAGTCGGGAGACTGGAGGCAGAGCGTGAGCGTCGCCTGGCGGATGTCCTTCTCGTGGACGTTGACCGAGGCTTTCTCGTTGACCGCGAAGGAACCGAAGTCGGACTTCTTCCCGTGCGGGAGCCGGAACGAGCGGATCTTCGCCTCGAGGCCTTCGCGCTCCTTCAGGTCCCCGGCGACGACGAGGAGTGCGTTCTCGAGGTTGTAGTAGTTCTCGCGGAACGTGCGGATCTGCTCGCGCGAGAAGTTCAGGATCGTGTCTTCGCGGCCCAGGATCGGATGCCGGTAGCCGCCTGTGAACGCGGCGTCCTGGAGCCGGATGAAGTTGAACTGGGACGGGTTGTCGATGGCCCGCCGGTACTCCTCGAATACCACCTGCCGTTCGGCCGGGATGTCCTCTTCTACGAAGAGCGGGTTCGCGACCATGTCGAGGAGGATGTCGACCGACTTGTCGAGGAAGAGGCTCGGGGTGTTGATGTAGTAGCAGGTGTAGTCGAACGACGTGAACGCGTTGACCTCGCCGCCGTAGGATTCGATGTCGTGGGCGAGCTGCGGCCCGGGCCTCGTCGGCGTCCCCTTGAAGAACATGTGCTCGAGGAAGTGGGCGATCCCCTGGTTGTCGACCTCTTCGAGCGCCGACCCCGCGCGGAACCAGAGCTGGACGGTCCCCGCTGAGCAGCCCGGCGAGTGGATGAAGAGCGTGTTTAGTTCGTTATCTAACTTCACTTGATCGATTTTCATAGGTTCCTTAGGTGAGACATCGTGAACGATTCGTTCTATTATCCCTTTAGCCACGATAATTTATAAAGGAAATTTTATCCGATGACTCGGGTGTCCAGCCTCTACGTCCACGTCCCGTTCTGCCAGCACCTCTGCAACTACTGCGACTTCTACAAGCAGAAGCTCGACGACTCCGTCTCGCAGATTGAGAAGTTTCATCAGTTTTTATCGGCGTCGGTGCGCCGGCACGAAGCGCTCCTCGCCGAGGCCGGCTTCGGGTGGGCGCCGCTCGAGACCGTCTACCTCGGCGGCGGCACCCCCTCGCTCTGGGGCCCCGCCGGGGCGACGTTCTTCCGGGACCGGCTGCTCCCGGCCCCGCTCGCGCCGGGCGCCGAGTTCACGATGGAGGTCGACCCGGGGACCTGGACTCCGGAGCTCCTCGAGGCGTGGCGGGCCGCGGGCCTCAACCGGATCTCCGTCGGAACGCAGTCCCTCGATGCCGAGTTCCTGAAGATCCTCGACCGCGCGCACGGGCTCCCCGAGAGCCTCGCGCTCCTGGCAGAGCTCCGGCGCGGCGACTGGAACTTCTCCCTCGACTTTCTCCTCGGCGTCCCTTTCTCTCAGCGGGGCCGGGGCCGGGACATCCGGGCCGAGCTCGAACGGCTCCTCGAGTTCTCGCCGAACCATATCAGTCTCTACATCCTGAACGCCCGCTCGAAGTACCCGCACGCCGCGGATCTCCCCGACGACGACTACGTCCGGGACGAGTACCTTTTCGTCAGCGACTACCTGAGAAGCTTGGGCTTCCACCACTACGAGGTCTCGAACTTCGCGCGGCCCGGGTACGAGGCGCGGCACAACCTCCGCTACTGGCGCGGCGAGAGCGTCGGCGCGCTCGGGCCCACGGCAACCGGCTACCTCGCCACCGCCGAGAAGGCCCTCCGCTACAAGTGGAAGGTGAGCCGCGCCGAGGTCGAG
>JBILTI010000253.1:0-4078 GCA_044371595.1 Bacteriovoracaceae bacterium | reverse complement strand
CATGGCGTCGCTCACTATCGGCTCCGCCGCCGTCGCCCTTCTCCTGACCCACGCGGACCTAGCACCCGGGGCGCCGAAGATCCTTGGGGGCTCGACGCTCACGGACTCGGCCGCCGTCGAACTCTGCCAGGGCGACGGCTCGACCCAGGGCCTGATGATGGAAACGGACTCCGAGGCCCTCCTGCGCGCGGGGGTCGGCCTCGCCCGGAAAAACTGGGAGAAGTGCTGTGCGGTCCTCGGCTGGGAGAACGGGGCCGTGGATAAGATCATCCCGCACCAGGTGGGCACGGCCCACCGGTTCGCGATGCTGACCCAGCTAGGCCTTCCGCTGGATCGGGACTTCCAGACCTTCGAGCAGTTCGGCAACACCGGCTCGGCGGCCCTGCCGCTGACGCTCATGAAGGCGAGCGAGGCCGGCTTTCTAACCTCAGGCGACAAGGTTGCCCTCCTCGGGATCGGCAGCGGATTGACGAGCACCATGCTCGGAATGGAGTGGACGTGACGGCGATCAGAGAACGCATCAAAGAACTTGGCCTCGAGACCCACTATCCCTTCCGCTCGCACTTCCTGAACCTCGACGGCAGGAACCTCCACTACGTCGACGAGGGGCAGGGCCGGACGATCCTCATGCTCCACGGGAACCCCACTTGGTCGTTCTACTACCGGAACCTCATCCAGACCTTCTCGCCGAAGTTCCGGACCGTCGTCCCCGATCACATGGGCTGCGGGATGTCGGACAAGCCGCAGGACTACGACTACTCCCTCGAGACGCACATCCAGAACACCTACAAGCTGATCCGGTTCCTCGATCTGAAGAAGATCATCCTCATCGTCCACGACTGGGGCGGTGCCATCGGCTTCGGGCTCGTGACCCGCTACCCGGAGCTCTTCGACCGGATCGTGATTCTGAACACCGCCGCCTATCCCTCGGAGCACATCCCCCAGCGGATTAATCTCCTCCGGCAGGGGCGCTTCGGCGAATGGCTCACGCGCAAGCTCAACCTCTTCGCCTGGCCCGCGACCTTTATGACCACGGTGAAGAAGCTCCCCCGGGCTATCAAAGAAGGGTATCTCCTGCCTTACAACTCCTGGGAAAACCGCATCGCCGTGGCGCGCTTCGTGCAGGACATTCCGATGGAGAAGGAGCACAAGACCTACCGGACGCTCGCCGACATCGAGGCCCGGCTGGCGGCGCTGCCGCACCCGAAGCTCATCCTCTGGGGCGGGAGGGACTTTTGCTTTAACCACCACTTCTTCGAGAAGTGGGTCCAGATCTATCCCGGCGCCGAGGCCCACTGGTTCGCCGGCGCGGGCCACTACGTCCTCGAGGACGCCCTCGACGAGGTGTCGCTGAAGATCTGGGAGTTCGTGAAGTAGGGGAGGCGGCCGTGAACATCGCCCATCGGATCCGCGACGTCGCCCGTTGTCTTCCGGACAAACCCTCGGTCGTCCTCGGCCGGGACCGATCGTTCTACACGTTCCGAGAGTTCGAGGAGCGCTCGAACCGTCTCGCCAACCGCTTCCGCCGCCTCGGCATCGGCCCAGGAACGCGGACCCTTCTCTTCGTAAAACCCTGCCTCGATTTTTCCGTGATCACCTTCGCGCTCTTTAAGGTCGGCGCGGTCCCGGTGCTCATCGATCCGGGGATGGGGCTTCCGAACCTCCTCAATTCCGTCCGGCAGGTGAGGCCCGAGGCGCTCGTCTCCGTGGGCCTCGTCCACTGGGTCCGGCGCGTGAAGCGCGAGTACTTTTCTTCCGTCCGGATCAAGGTTTCGCTCAACCGGGTCGGCGGATCGACGAGCTATCTCTACGACGACCTCGAGCGCGAGTCCGCCGCTTTCACCCCCGCGGTCGTGGGCCCCGAGGACCTCGCGGCGATCCTCTTCACCTCCGGCGGCACGGGGATCCCCAAGGGGGTCCTCTACACCCACGGGATCCTGAACGCGCAGACCGATGCCCTCCGGGAGATGTTTGCGCTCGACGAGCGGAAGATCGACCTCCCCGGGTTCCCGCTCTTCGCGCTCTTTACCCTCGCGATGGGAATGACGTCGGTGATCCCGGAGATGGATCCGACGAAACCCGCTAGCTGCGATCCCGCCCGGATCGTCCGGAACATCCAGGACCACGGCGTGACCTTCGTCGCCGGCTCGCCGGCGATCTGGGAACGGGTCGGGCGCTACTGCGAGGAGCACCGCCTTACGCTTCCGACGGTTCAACAGGTCGTGATGTTCGGGGCGCCGGTGCGGAGCGAGATCCACCAGCTCTTCCGGAAGATCCTCCCAAACGGTGATACCTATACGCCCTACGGCGCCACCGAGTGCCTTCCGGTCTCGCTCATCTCCGGGACGGAAATCTTGAAGACCCATCTTCCCCGGATGGTTAAAGGTTTCGGGACCTGCATCGGCAAGGCGGTCCCAGGAGTCATGATTAAAGTTGCCAAAGCTTCGGATATTCCAGAGGTTGATCTACAAGAATGCGAAACCGGAGAAATCGGTGAAATCGCCGTCCAGGGCGCCCAGGTCACTCCGGGCTACTTCGAGCTTCCCGAAGAAACACGCAAGGCGAAGATCCTCTCCGAGGGAAAGCTCTGGCACCGGATGGGCGACGTGGGCCACCTCGATGTGAACGGTAACCTGTGGTTCCTGGGGCGAAAGGTGCATCGCGTGGAGACCGGGGCCGCGACGTTTTATTCGATCCAGATGGAGGCGATCTTTAACCAGCATGCGAAGGTCCGCCGGAGCGCTCTGGTTAAGCTCACCGTGGGCGGGAACGTGGTTCCGGGCCTCGTCATCGAACGGCACGATCGATCAACGCGGCTAACCGACGAGTTCCTGAATGAGCTTCTGCTGCTGAAGGACTCTGAGGAGTTTACCCGCGCCATCGCGCACTTCTTTCTCCACCCGGGCTTCCCGGTCGACGTCCGCCATAACATCAAGATCGACCGGACCAAGCTCTCCACCTGGGCGCAGGCGCAGCTCGGCAGATGTTAAGCCCCGTGACTTGTATGGCCGTGCGCGCGGTGGAACCCTAAACCTGGAGGCCCATGAGCAAGGAAATGATCGTCCGGATCCTTTACGTCGTCGTCCTGGTCGGGACCCTGTCCGTCCTGGTGTTTCCGTTCGTCATTCCGATCGTCTTCGCGGCCACGATCGCGCTGACGCTCAAGCCGCTCCACACGCGGCTTGTCCGGAAGGGCCTCTCCTCCGGCGGCGGCGCGGGTCTCCTCACGGCGCTCTTCGCGGTCGTCATCAGCGCCCCCGTTTCCTTCTTCATCGTGAAGGGAACAATCGCCGTGACGGCGAAGCTCGAGGAGCTCGCGATCAACGAAAAGCTCCGGGACCAAGGGGTGAACGCGCTCGTGAAGGACATCCGGCACGACTTCATCGTCGCGATCCACAAGTACTCGTCGCGGTTCGAGTTTCTCGACTTCTTAAACGAACGCAACATCGACCGCTACCTCGGGATCGCGGTCGGCTATCTCCTCGAGTTCTTCCGCGACTTCCTGGCGCAGATCCCGACGCTCTTCATCCTCCTCCTGATCATGATCCTGTGTACGTTTTCTTTCCTCCGCCACGCCGGCGAGGTGCGGAGCTTCTTTCAGGCGCTCCTCGGGTTCTCCGACGAGAAGATGGATAAGCTGGTCCACATCTTCATCATGGACTCGCGCTCGGTCTACCTCTCGAACATCGTCACCGGGGGCCTCCAGTCGCTCCTCGTCGCGGCGGGGGTCCGGCTCCTGGGGCTCGCGGACTTCTTCCTCGTGTTCTTCATCACGCTCATCCTGTCGTTTATCCCGGTGGTGGGGGCGGCGCCGGTGGCCTTCGTCTTCGCGCTCCTGGGGCTCGCGAACGGCAACGTCACGGCCGCGATCATACTCGGCTGCCTCGGGGTCTTCACCGGCGTGGTCGATAACTTCCTCCGGCCCTGGCTCGCGACGTTCGGCGAGAGCAAGATCACGCCTGTCTTCGCGTTCGTCTGCGTGATCGGCGGCGCCCTCTGGCTCGGATTTCCGGGGCTCTTCATCGGCCTCCTCCTCGGCTCCTACGCCTACGATACGCTGCCGCTCTTCTGGGAAGAG
>JBILTI010000346.1:0-3255 GCA_044371595.1 Bacteriovoracaceae bacterium | reverse complement strand
ACCTACAGCACGGGCCAGGACGTCGACGTGAAGGTCATCCGGAAGGCCGACAGCGGCCGGCCCCTTCGCCTCTACGGCGTCGCGACGAACCTCGTCTTCGCCGGCGGCGGGACCCAGACCGTTGCGGTCGAGGTCTAGCGGCTCACCGGCGCCGGAACTATCAAGATCCTTACTAAGACGTTCTACCATCAGGACAAGACCACTCACAAGCTCGTCTGCACGTTCTAGGGTTCCGCGCCGGGGTTCACCCCGAGCCGGTTTTGTATATGAGAGACCCACTCGGGGTCCCTTTTTTATTAGGTGAGAACCGTCGCGAGCGTTGCGAGGAGGTTTTCGTCGTAAAAGGTCGAGTGCTGTTCGAAGAACGGATCCATCGCCTGGAACGGCGCGAGGTTCTTTACGGTGCAGAAGCGGTCGAACTTGTTCGTGAGCGAGAGGACCTGATAGGATGGATCGAGCTGGAAGAGGTTCTTCTTCTCGGGGTAGCCGCGGCCCTCGCCGTACTCCTCGTGGCTCGCGATGAGGCCCAGGATCCGGGGGCTGATGAACGGTTTTCCTGCGAGCATCGAGACGCCGTCGGCGGGGTGCTGCTGGTACTGCCGCTGCTGCTCCTTCGTGAGCTCCTCGTAGGGTTTACTGTAGTCGAACTTGAGCCGCGACTTCCCGATGTCGTGGAGGAGGGCCGCGTAGGCGAGCTCCGTCAGGTCTTCCTTCTCGAAGCCCCCGAGCTTCGTGGCGACGGCGAGGGAGAGGCTGCAGACCGTCGCGGAGTGCTGGTTCGTGTCCATCGAGAGGCCCGAGGCCGAGAGCATGCTCTTGATCGCCTTCCGGTCCTCCCCGATGAAGACGGAGATGTGCTCAAGCTGCCGGCGCTGGTTAAGGTAGCCAACCTCCGTGTCTAGATTCCGCTCCGCATTTTCCGCCGAAACGATGAGCGTGTCGTTCGCCCGGGCCGCCCGGTCGTCGATGCTGACCGACTTGTTTGATAGGGATTGGATGCCAACTTCCAGGTACCCGAGATACGAGGCCTCGTCCTCGGGACGGATGAAGAGCTTCTTAACACCGTGGTTTTTCAATCCCCGGAGGCGTTCCGCTTCCACCGCGTCGTTTGCCCGGGTATAATGAACCAACCGCTGCCCCACGGCCACGTACAGGTCGAACGGAATCTCTTCGTTTCCGCGGATCGTGTTCAGCCTGATGGTGTAGAAGTCTTTACTCATGGAGCTCTTGATGACGATTGATACGGAAATTATAGATTCCTTTAAGGAGGAAGCCAAGGGCATCCTGCGCGAGCTCGAGGCGGTGGTGGACGAGCTCGAAGCGCACGAAGGAGATTTCCCGCGCGCGCTCCTCGAGGACTTCGCCAATAAGACGGATCGGATCATGGGAACCGCGAACACCTTCTTTGGCCAGTACCCCGAGCACGAGGTCTTCAAGCAGATCGGGAACTTCGGGGCCCTCTGCAAGGCGACCGGCTATAAGGCGTCGACGCTGGACCTCCCGACGCTCATTCCGATCTTCGCCGGCTTCTGGGCCGACACGATCGAGATCATGAACGAACTCTGCGAGAACGTCGACCGGCCCGAGCGGCTCGTGGTGATCAACAAGAAGAACGCTCCGGTTCTCCAGCGCCGGCTCACGTGGCTCGCGGAGCAGATCGTGAAGATCACCAAGGCCGGGGGCGCGGCGGAGGCCGCGAAGATCAACGTCGACGGCCTTCTGCGGAAACTGGGGATCGAAGCCTAGAGGCCGTCCCCGGGACTACTTCTTCGCGACGTCGATCTCGGCCGAGAAGTTCGCCGAGGCTTCGAAGTCGAAGTCCTCGCAGGCAACCGCCTTCAGCTTCGTGATCGCCGCGACGGCGTCGATCCGGAGCTTCGCAGGCGTCGGCATCGCGGTCTCCGCGCTCGGGACGGAGGCGGTCACTTCGTAGACGCCGCCGGAGACGCGGCGGGCGCCCGTGACCGCAAACACCTCGGCGATCACGAACGACGCCTCGGTGCTGTACATCTCGACCTTCGAATAGAGCGTGAACCAGGCGCGCTGATTGGGCGAAAAGTCGGTGCTCCCGCCGAGGTCCTCGCCGACGAGGTTGACCTTGATGTCGCTCTTGTCGACGAGGGTTATGACCTTCGCGATGCGGGCGACGCTGAACTTGCTTTCGATCGTGCTGGCGAGGGTGGCGGCGCGGACGTTGAGGCAGACGAGGAACGCGGAGGCGAAGAAGATCGACTTCATTGGTTCGGGCTCCGGTTGAGGTTTGGTGCCGGGTTTATACCGTAGAACCGGAGTCCGCGGACGCCTGTGTGTAAGAAATACCGAGACGGCCCGGAGGCGAAAAAGGCGCTTGGAGGCCAGCCCTTAGGGAATATAAATTAACACTTCCTCATCTCGTAGCGGACGGCGAAACGTGCGAAGATGCCGACCATTATGATCACCCCCCGATCCCCAAGAACGAAACCGAGCGGTTTCTCGACCTCCTCAACAACGCGATCCTCGACACGGATCCGGAGCCCCTCTTCGACAACGTCGTCGAGATCGCCTCGACGGTCCTGGACGCGCCGATCGCGCTGATCTCGCTCGTCGACTCGGGCCGGCAGTGGTTCAAGGCGCGGGCCGGGATCGCGGAGACGGAGACGTTTAGTTCTGCGCCCATGCGATCCTCCAGGACGGCCCCTTCGTCGTCGCAGACGCGCAGCTGGACGCGCGCTTCTAGGCCAACCCCTACGCACCGGAGCTCCCGGAGTTCGCTTCTACGCCGGCTCCCCGTTCGCGAGCGCTACGGGACATCGCTTCGGAACCCTCTGCGTAATCGACACAAAACCGCGGGTCCTTTCCCCCGAGAAGGAGACGCTCCTTAAGAAGCTCGGCCGTCAGGTGGAGGCGCTCCTCCAGCGGGAGACCCAGGTGGCGAAGATCCGGCGCCTCAGCCGGACAGTGATGGAGCAGCGGGGCCGGCTCTAGTACGTCGAAAAGCTCGGAGTCCTGCAGAATTGACCGCAGGCATCTGTCACGAGATTAACAACTCCCTCTCCGCCGTCCTGCTCGCCACCGCCGCCGTGATACGGAAGATCGAGACGCTTCCAGCGCTCGGCGCCGAAGTCGACCTCCTAGGGAAGGCCCGCCTGGGCGCCGAGCGGATCGGAAAGGTGATCGAGGGCCTTAAGCTCTTTCTAACTGCCTTACCTGATTGGTGATGCTTTTTGCGCGAGAAGTACTTCGTTGTAATAATACATGAAGATCTCAAGGTGGTCC
>JBILTI010000015.1:0-10712 GCA_044371595.1 Bacteriovoracaceae bacterium | reverse complement strand
GACTTCGAGGGTGCCTTTCACCTCACCCTGGGACATGCCAATCATAGCACCAGATTCGGGGTCGAAGATCTCTTGGCCCTCGGTGATGACCTTGAGGATGTCCCCCAGGTTTAATCCGGAAGTTCGGCCCGCGTTTATGTAAATCCGGGTGCCAAGAATCTTCGCCACCCGCCCCATCCAGTCTAGCCGGGAGCCGACCTTAACGACCCGGGGAACGAGCTTCCGGACCGCGACGCGCACCGAATACCGGAGGAGGTCCTGCCGGTACGAGAGGTTCTCCTCCGACTCGGCGTTGTACAGGCGGAGGTTATCGTCGGCGATGTTTCCGTCGATGGCCTCGGAGAAGAGCTCCTTGTTCGTGAGGACGTCGTAGACCTTGACCTCCACGACCGACTCGGCGAGGGACTTGACCTTCCGGACGAAGCCGATCTCGTCGCTCTTCTGCCGGACCCGCGCCTCGCGGACGCGGCCGAAGACGACGATGTTCACGCCGGACATCTTCGCCTTACGGGCGAGCTGCGCGAGCTTGATCCCGCCGCCGGCGTAGATCTCTCGGGAGGTGCCGAACGTCGCCTCGGCCTCGGGGTCGAAGAGGAACTCGCGGGACTTCATAACCTCGCGCCGGAACTCCTCCGTGGCGTTGACGGCGAGGTCGTCGCCGCCCATCGGTGCCTCGTTGTAAAACGATAGGAGGGCGACCTTCTTCTTGATCGGACTAAACTCCGCGACGGAGCTCATCCGCGAGGCCTGGTCGATCGGTCGACGGCGGGTGATCGGCGCGCAGGCGCTGAGCGCGAACGCGGCGACGAGGACGGAGACGAGCCCGAGGCGGAGCGAAACCATTTGTCATCCTTGACCGGTTATTCGGCGACGAGCTTGATCACGGGGTGCGGCCCGGTGAGGTCGCTCTCCAGCCGATAGTTATGAGATGATTTTATCGCTTTTAGCCGTGACAATAAATCGGTAAACGATTTTTCCGCACCCCGGTAGCTGCCGGCGAGCCGGGCCTCGCGCTGGCCGAACGTATCGAGCCGCAGTTCGAGGTCGAGCTCCTTTCCTTCTTTCTTGAGCGAATCGATCAGCGAAAGAAGGTCGCCGAGCTGCCGGTGGCCCTGAACCAGCAGCCGGACCACCCGGTCGGGCCGGTGCGCTTCCGTGATCCGCCGGACGATCCGGGTGAGCGGTTCGAGGGCCGAGCGGTACATGGCGCTCGCGACCGCGGAATTGAGTGCCTTCTGGTCGAGGCCGCGCCAGATCCGCGTTTCCGGCGGCAGGGTGATCGAAGCGAGGAGGCTCTTAGTGTCGGCGTCTTGGAGGACGGCGCTGCCGCTCCACTCGAACTGCCACTCGTTGACGTCCGCCTGGTGCGCCCGCCGGCGGAGGTTGAAGGTGATCCGGAGCCAGAGGCCGTTCAGGACTGCTTCGGAAACGACCGTGCGGTCGCCGGCGGCCCGCTGGAGCCACCGGGCGAAGTCCTGGCCGCAGTCGTCGCCGCACTCCTCCACGCCGCCGACGTTCTCAGGCCCGTTGGCCTGGAGCCACTTCCGCCAGGCCTCGGCGAGCGGGGTCCGAAACCGCGACTCGTCTTTAACCCCGAGGGAATCCCAGGAGAAGCCGATCGCGTTTACCTCGGTGACGAGGAAGAGGCGCTCGAACCGTTGATCGAGCGGGGCCTGGAGCCGGCGGTGGTAGCGGGTGACCTTCTCCGGATTCAACGTCAGCGACAGCGTCGCCTTCCAGGTCGCGTCGGGCGCACGGTCGACGAGCTTGAACGCGTGGGCGTCGAGGAGGTCGGCGAACCGGGCGAAGCGGACGAACACCTCGGGCCGCTGGGCCTCGAGGTTCGCGAGGAACGAGGACCGCTGCGCCTGCGGCAGCGAGGGGAGCGCCTCCCGGCCGAACCGCTCCGCGAGGAGCCGGTCCTTGTAGGCCGCGAAGTACGGCCCGAAGCCCTCCGCGAGCTTCGCCTCGATCGTCGACGGATCGACGCCGAGGTCGGCAGCCTTCTCCCGGAGGAGGTCGGCGACGGCCTGGTGCAGGAGGTGCGGCTTAGCGGCTTCCGCGGTTTCCGCCGCGACCGGCGCCGAGACCGTCCGCTCAACCTCGGTCTGCCCCCAGGCGAGCGGGAGCAACAGGAGGAGCGCGAGGAGGCCGCTCACGGCCGCACTTCCTCGACCTTGCCATCGACGATGAAGGAGACGGCGTTCGCCGCGAGGAGTTCGTTGATCTTGGCCGCCATCTGCGGCGACGGGCCCACGAGGAAGTTGTCGTCGAGGGGCATCCGCGCCCGGCCCTCAGGGGTATCGAAGATAAAGTGGATCGGCACGGACCCGCGGTACGAAAGGAGGATCTGCTTCAGCTGCGACAGCGAGTGGGGGTGGAGCTGCCGGAGCGGTACGTTCACCCGGACGCTCGTCACCCGGTCCTCGGACTCGTCCTTCAGGAGGGCGACCTTCGTCGGGAAGAACTTCTTCACGTCCTCGAGGCTCACGAAGCCGGACATGATGAGCGGCTCCTCCATCGTGAGGAACTGCTGGAACTCGGCGTAGACCTTGGGGAAGAAGAGGCACTCGATCTTCCCGTAGAGGTCCTCGAAGGTCACGAAGGCCATCTTGTCGCCCTTCTTCGTGAGGATCACCTTCGACTCAGCGATCATCCCCGCAATGACCATGCTCCGCTTCGACGGATCGTGCTCGTCGCCGAGCCGGGGGTTGAAGCCATCGGGCTTCGGCACCGTCGGGAGCTCGTGGATCTGCGCGAGGTTCATCGACGTGAGCTTCGCGAGGAGGTCCTTGAACCGCTGGAGCGGGTGGCCCGAGACGTAGATCCCGAGGAGCTCAGCCTCCATGGAGAGCTTCTGCTTCTCGTCGAACTCGGCGCTCTCGGCGATGTTCAGCTGGTCGGCCGGGCTCGCGGCGCCGTCGCCCATGTCGAAGAGCGAGGTCTGGCCCATAAGCTTCTCCTCCTGCTTCTTCTCCGCGAAGGCGACGATGAACTCCATGTTCTCGAGGAGCGTCTTCCGATTGTACTTCTCGCAGGCGTCGAAGGCCCCGACCTTGATGAGCGACTCGAGGACGCGCTTGTTGACGCTCTTCAGGTTCACGCGCTCGCAGAAATCGACGAAGCCGGCGTACGGGCCGTTCGCCGTTCGCTCGCGGACGATCTCCTCCACCGCCCCCTCGCCCACGCCCTTAACGGCGCCGAGGCCGAAGCGGATCCGCGTGTTCCCGATGACGTTGAAGAGCCAGAGCGATTCGTTGATGTCCGGCGGCAGGATCTCGATATCGAACTCCTTCGCCTCCTGGATGTACGCGGTGATCTTTTCCTTGTTGTTGATCTCGGTCCCGAGGAGGGCCGCGAAGAACTGCGCCGGGTAGTATCTCTTCAGGAACGCCGTCTGGTAGGCGACGACGGAGTACGCGACGGCGTGGGACTTGTTGAAGCCGTACTCGGCGAACTTCTCCATGAGGTCGAAGAGCGCGATCGCCTTCTGCTCGTCGAAGCCGCGCTCGATCGCCCCCTTCCGGAAGATCTCCTTGTGCATGGCCATTTCCTCGGCCTTCTTCTTCCCCATCGCGCGGCGGAGCATGTCGGCCTGGCCCAGCGAGTAGCCGGCGACGACGCGGGCGATGTTCATCACCTGCTCCTGGTAGACGATGATGCCGTACGTGTCCCGGAGGACGGGCTTCAGCTCCTCGAACGAGTACTGCTCGACCTTGCCGTTGATCTTGTTCTTGATCTCCGCGAACTCGAGGTGCATCCCCGAGCCCATCGGGCCCGGCCGGTAGAGGGCGTTGATCGCGGTGATGTCGTCGATCGAGCCGGGCTTGATCCGCTTGCAGAGGTCCTGCATGCCGCTCGACTCGAGCTGGAAGACGCCGACGGTCTTCCCTTCGGAGATCATCTCGTAGACCGGGGCGTCGTTGATGTCGATGTCCTCGATGTCGAAGTCCGGGACGAGGTCGCGCTGGATGAACTTCGACGAGTTCGAGATCACGGTCAGGGTCTTGAGGCCCAGGAAGTCGAACTTCACGAGGCCGATCTTCTCCGAGAAGTCCTTGTCGAACTGGACAACCTGCTCGCCCTTGGCGCCGCGGAAGAGCGGGCAGTACGTGACGAGCGGCTCGTTCGTGATGATGACGCCGGCGGCGTGGATCCCCGCGTGTCGGTTCAGGCCCTCGAGGCGCTTCGAGATCTGGAGGATCCGGCGGATCTTCGGATCCGTGTCCTCGAGCTCCTTCAGCTTCGGCTCCTTGTCGACGGCGTCTTGGAGCTCGATCCCGAGTTCCTCGGGGACGAGCTTCGCGAGCGCGTCGGCCTCGGCGTACGGGAGCGCGAAGACCCGCGAGACGTCCCGGAGCACGGCCTTCGCGGAGAGCGTCCCGAAGGTGATGATCTGGCCCACGCGCTCCTCGCCGTACTTCTTCGTCACGTACTCGATCACCTCCTGCCGGCGGTCCTGGCAGAAGTCGATGTCGAAGTCCGGCATCGAGATCCGCTCCGGATTAATGAAGCGCTCGAAGAGAAGGTTATACGGGATCGGGTCGACGTTCGTGATCTTCAGCGCGTAGGCGACGATCGAGCCGGCGCCGGAGCCGCGGCCCGGGCCCACGGGGATCCCCTGCGCCTTCGACCACTGGATGAAGTCCGAGACGATAAGGAAGTAGCCGGTGAAGCCCATCTGCTTGATGAGGTTGATCTCGACCTCGAGGCGCTCGACGTACTGGGGCCGCAGCTCCGTCTCCCAGTTCGGCTGCGTCACGAGGTGCTTGAAGTGGGGCCCGGTGAAGCGCTCCGCGAGGCCCTCGCGCGAGAGCCGAGCGAAGAACTCGTCCTCGGTCTCGGCGGTCTTGATCTCGAACTTCGGCAGGAGATAGATCTGCTTCCCCTTCTCGTCCTGCCAGCGGATCTCGAGGTTGCACGCGTCGGCGATCTTCAGCGTGTTGTCGCAGGCCTCGGGGATGTAGCTGAAGGCCTCGCGCATCTCCTGCGCGGACTTGAAGTAGAACTCCGTCGTCGAAAGCTTCATCCGCTTCTCGTCTTCGAAGGTCTTCCCGGTCTGGATGCACATAAGGACTTCCTGCGCGGCCGCGTCTTCGCGGGTCAGGTAGTGGCAGTCGTTCGTCGCGACAAGCGGGATCGCGTGCTCGCGGGCGAAGGCGATGATCTTCTTGTTGACGTCGACCTGCTCCGGGATCCCGTTCTCCTGGATCTCGAGGTAGAAGTCGTCCCGGTAGATCTCCCGGAACTTCATCGCGGCCTGGTACGCGCGCTCGTCCTGGCCCGTGAAGAGGTTGTAGCCGACCTCGCCCTTCAGGCAGGCCGTAGTGGCGATGAGACCCTCGGAGAACTCGCGGAGGAGCTCCATGTCGGCCCGGGGTTTGTAGTAGAAGCCCTCCTGGTACGCCTTCGAGAGGAGCTTACAGAGGTTCCGGTAGCCGGTGAGGTTCTTGCAGAGGAGGATCAGGTGGTGGATCTGGTGCTTGCCCTCGAGCTCGTCCTGGGAGTCGAGCGTCTTGAGGTTCTTCGGAGCCCGCCGGTCATGCCGCGAGCCCGGCGTGAAGTAGATCTCCGAGCCGAGGATCGGCTTGATCCCCGCGCCGAGCGCGCGCGTGTAGAAGTCGATGCCGCCGAACATGTTGCCGTGGTCGGTGCAGGCGATCGCCGGCATCTCGAGTTCCTTAGCGCGCTTGAACAGGTCGTTCAGCCGGATCGCGCCGTCGAGCAGCGAGTACTGCGTATGAAGGTGCAGATGCGTAAAGCTGTCTTTCCGTGTGTTATAGAAATCGCTCCCGAGAAAGGGATTTTTCATGGCGAAGGGTCCTCGAAAAAAAGATGCGGATGGATACCTTTAGCTAACCATTTTTGTGAGCAAAAGACAAAGTTATGACTCCGCATCTAAACAGCTTTTTCTGAGATCACAGGCCCATCGTAACGCCTCGCAATCACTCTTGTAAATCCGCGGTTATCGCGATACGAAAGAGCGCGAAGACAGGGGATAAATCATGCTGACAGGCCGCAACCTCGAGCTCGCCCGGGAGCTGTTAGAAAGTATCAGATTTTTCAACCAAAAGGGCTGGTCACCGGCTACGTCGACGAATTATTCTGCGCGTGCTGTGAACCCACGGGAATTCCTGATCTCCCGCTCCGGCGTAGACAAAAGCACGTTCGAACTCGCGGACCTGATCCTAATCGCCCCCGACGGCGCGGTCCTTCCGCCGTTCGCGCGGCCGGGAGTTAAATCCTCGGCCGAGACGGAGATCCACACGGCAATCTACGCCCGGTTTCCCGAGGTCAACTGCGTCCTCCACACGCACTCGGTCCTCGGCACGATGCTCTCCCACCGGCTCGCCGCGGAAGGTCAGCTGGTCTTCGAGGGCCTCGAAATTTTAAAAGGCTTCGAGGGAAACACGACCCATGACCTCCGGGAACACCTGCCGATCGTCCCGAACTCCCAGGACATGGCCGACATCCTCCGTTCGATGGATGACCGCTTCACCCCCGGGGTCCACGGCTTCCTGATCGCGGGCCACGGCCTTTACACCTGGGGAGCGACGATAGCCGCGGCGAAGCGCCACGTCGAGACCTTCGAGTTCCTCTTCGACTGCGTCGCAACCATGAGGAGATTCTAATATGGCCATTCTCACCCTTCTCGACCCGGAGAGAAAAGAGCTCAGCGACCCGGCGGACATCAAGCGGTTCATGAACGCCCGCGGGATCATCTTCGAGCAGTGGGAGGCTGCCCTTCTGCTGAAGGACACCGACTCACCGGAGACCATCCTCCGGGCCTACGCGCACGAGCTCGAACCGTACATGAAGGCGCACGGCTACCAAAGCGCCGACGTCATCAACGTGCACAAAGAGACGCCGAACCTCGAGGCGATCCGCGCTAAGTTTCTCTCCGAGCATACCCATTCCGAGGACGAAGTGCGATTCTTCGTCGACGGCGAGGGCCAGTTCTTCTTCCACCTCGCCGACCGGAGCGAGGTCTTCAAGCTCCTCTGCGAGAAGGGCGACTTCATCTCCGTCCCGAAGGGCGTCACCCACTGGTTCGACCTCGCACCGAAGTACCACGTGAAGGCCATCCGGGTGTTCCAGACGCAGGAGGGCTGGGTCGCGAGCTACACGAACAGCGGCAAAGAGAAAAAGTACAACCTATGACGAAGCTCTACCTCTTCGACGTCGAAGGCACCACCACGGACATCAACTTCGTCCACGACGTCCTCTTCCCCTACTCGCGCGCGCACCTCGCGGAGTTCATCCTCCACCACCGGGGCGAGAGGGCCATCGCGGAGGCGATCCGGGACGTCCAGGCGACGGTGCTGAAGGAAGCGGGCCGGTCCGTCGACGTCGAGGGAGCGGTGGAGACCCTCCTCCGCTGGATCGCAGAGGACCGGAAGCACGGCGCCCTGAAGGAGATCCAGGGCCACATATGGGACGTGGGCTATTCGAAGAACGACTTCAAGGGCCACGTCTACCCGGACGTCCGCGCCGCGTTCATGCGGATCCTCGACGGCGGAGCGAAGATCGGGATCTACTCTTCCGGGTCGGTCCACGCGCAGAAGCTGATCTTCGGCTACTCGACGGACGGCGACCTCACGCCGATGATCAGCCACTACTTCGATACGAAGATCGGCGGGAAGCGGGAGCGAACCTCCTACGCGAACATCGCCAACGCCGTCCACCTCCCGCCCGCGGAGATCCGCTTCTTTTCGGATATCCCCGCTGAGCTCGCGGCCGCCCGCGACGCGGGCCTCACCGTGACCCACGTCCAGCGGCCCGGTACGGACCCCTCCGAGTTTCCCGCCGTCAGCGACTTCAGCCGGCTTCCCGAAACCTAGCGGAGGGCGGGGCCCGTCTTATTTTTTCAGGTCGGCGCAGGTCGTCTGCACGCTTACGCAAGACCGGGTAAAGACAAGCGTCGTCCACCAGCTCTCGACGAGCTCGGAGCCGAGGAGATAATCGTGGCCCGGACAGAGGCTCCGAACGAGCAGCGGAATCGCCTGGTCCTTCTCTTTTGCGGCGTTCGAAAAGAAGAGCCACTGGTTGAAGCAGGCGTCGAGGAAGTCCTTTTTTCCCGCCGCCGGAACGACCTGCATGACGGTCACGGGCCGTTCGTAGACTTCCTTGTTGAAGTCGATCTTTCGGATCAGATCGTAGTCCGCGTACTTCCGGGTGCAGGCGGTGAGGACGAGGAGAATAAGGATGAGAAGTGTTTTCATGACCGAAAGACGTACCATAGTGATCAAAAAGTGACGAAGAAAAACTGTTGCAAAACATTCACCTTTTCAATAGCTTATATTGCTTCGCCATGCTTTCCGACGAAATTAGTTTAACAACCGCTAACGGTTTCGGTAGCATTTTGGAATGTTTTTTCGCCAACCTTGGCGCGACCTCTTAGAGAAAAGGCTTATTATGATCGGACTCATCGGACTCGTCATCTCTCTCGTCGCCCTCATGTACTTCGCCTACCGCGGCGTAAACGTACTCGTTCTGGCCCCCGTGTGTGCGACCCTCGCCGTGCTGTTCCAACCGGAACTGTACGACCCAGCGACGCAAGGCATGACCCTCGCCTACTACACCCAGGTCTTCATGGCCGCCCTCGGCAAGTACGTCATCCAATACTTCCCGGTGTTTCTCCTCGGCGCGATCTTCGGAAAACTCATGAACGACTCGCGCGCGGCGGAGGTCATCGGCGAAACCATCTCCCGGCGCGTCGGCGCCAAGCACGCGATCCTCGCGACGGTGCTCGCCTGCGCGATCCTGACCTACGGCGGCGTCTCGCTCTTCGTCGTCGCCTTCTGCGTCTACCCGATCAGCCTCTCGCTCTTCGCCCAGGCGGGGATCCACCGGAAGTTCATTCCGGGCTCCATCGCCCTCGGCTCCTTCACCTTCACCATGACCGCGCTCCCGGGAACGCCGGCGATCCAGAACGCGATCCCCATGCCGTACTTCGGCACCACCGCCTTCGCGGCGCCGGGCCTCGGCATCATCGCGGGGCTCATCATGTTCGGCCTCGGAATGCTGTGGATGAACTGGCACGCGGGGAAGTCCCGGATTGCGGCGACGGCGAGCACCGAGCAGGCGACGGCGACCGGAAGACCCTCGTTCCTCCTGTCAATCACGCCGCTCCTCATCGTGATCGTCGCGAACTTCCTCTTCTCCCAGGTGCTGATACCGAAGTGGGAGACCGGCTTCCTCGCCGATGCGAAGTTCGGCGGCATCGAGCTCAAGACCGTCAAGGGCCTCTGGGCGATCATCCTGTCCCTCACCATCGCCATCGGCTTCATCCTCCTGGCGCTCCGGAAGCACAACAAGAAGACCGTCGACTCGATCAACGACGGAACGATGGGCTCGCTCCTTCCGATCTTCAACACCTCTTCGGAGGTGGGCTACGGCGCGGTGATCGCCTCGCTCGCGTCCTTCGCAATCCTTAAGGAGTCGGTCATGAGCATCGCCCCGGGCAACCCGCTCATCTCCGAGGCCATTGCGATCAACGCGCTCGCCGGGATCACCGGCTCCGCCTCCGGCGGCATGAGCATCGGCCTCGAAGTCCTCGGTGCCCGCTACCTCGAGCTCGCGGGCGAGCTTAACATCAGCCCGGAGCTGCTCCACCGGGTCGCGACCTTAAGCTCCGGCGGCTTCGACACGCTTCCGCACAACGGGGCCGTCATCAGCCTTCTCACGATCTGCGGGCTCACTCACAAAGACTCGTACCTCGACATCTTCGTTACAGCCTGTGCGATCCCGGTCGTCTCCACCATCGTGGTGATTGTCCTCGGCTCCGCGTTCGGTTCCTTCTAAAGCACGTAAATAAAACGGGGACCCGTTCGGGGCCCCCTCTTCAGATCACAGATCCCGATATTTTTTTTTAATGCCCCATGCCCCAGCCACCGGTCATGTTGAACGCCTCGCCGGTGATCGTCGACGCCGAGTCGGAGACGAAGAACCGGACCAGGTCCGCCACCTGCTGCGTGGAGGTGAACTTCTTGATGTAGGCCGGCTTCAGCATGATCTCCGTCGCGACCCTTTCCTCGGACATGTTGTTGAGCTCGGCCTGCTTCGCGAGCTGCGCCCGCATGAGCGGCGTATCGACGAAGCCCGGGCAGATCGAGTTCACGGTGATGTTGTGCTCGGCGAGCTCGATCGCCATGACCTTCGAGAGGCCGAGGACGCCGTGCTTCGCGGAAACGTACGCGGCCTTAAACGGGCTCGCGACCTTCCCGTGGATGCTCGAGACGTTGATGATCCGGCCCCAGCCGTTCTTCTTCATCGCCGGAATAACGGTCTTCGAACAGAGGAACGTGCCGGTGAGCATGATCGCGATCAGCTGGTTCCACTTCTCGAGCGGAAACTCCTCGACCGGCGCCATGAACTGGAGGCCGCAGTTGTTGACGAGGATCGACGGCGCGCCGTAGAGCTCGACGGTCTTGTTGAACGCGTTCTGAACCATGGCCTCGGAGGTCACGTCGCAATCGACGAACGGAAGATCTTCCGCGGGGGCCCGGAGGTCCCAGGACACGGCCTTGATTCCCTGGGCGTGAAGATCTTTCACGATGGCGAGGCCGATACCGCTCGATCCACCGGTTACGATTGCTACTTTAGTCATTCTTTCGACTCCTTGAGTGGTTACCCAAAACGGATACCATGATTTTTCAGGTACTTCTAGTGGTGTCATTTTGGGGTCTGTGAATCCCCGGAACATATTGATA
>JBILTI010000330.1:0-3369 GCA_044371595.1 Bacteriovoracaceae bacterium | reverse complement strand
CTCGCCGGTTTTCAACCTCATAGGAGATGATATGAAGCTGCTCGTCCTCGCAACGGTCTTTTTCGTCGCGACGGCAAACGCCCAGAACCTCGACGTCCGGGGATTGAAGGCCCTCCTGATGCAGCGGCAGGCGCTCCTCGAGACGGTCTCGCCGGGCATGAGCAAGCGGATCGCGAGCCGCTACACGATCGAAACCGAAGCGGGCCGCTGCGAGGTCACGGAGACGGCCGATCAAACGGTGCTCAAGATCGACGCCGAAAAATTGATCGTCTTCTCCCGGGAAACCTACCAGGTGGCGCCGGGGGCGGCGTGCGCGGGCGTAGAAAACCAAAACGTCAGCGTCGTCTTCTACGAAGCAAGGCCAACGCTCGCGGCGGACCTCGCCGACCTCGATGCGGTTGCGTCGCAGATCCGGTCGATCTCGCGCGCCGGAGACGTCGTAACCCTTGGCCTTTCGGTTCCGGTCCCAGGCCCCGACGGACCGGCGCGGACCGACGCCGTCACGGTTCGCTACGACCTCGCGAAGCCCGGCTTCCGAAACACGCTCCTCGTGCAGGACTCGACGAGCGCGGTTTCTACGAGCGATCTCCCGGACGTCGACGTTAACTCGATCGACCTTCGAAAAGTTCTCTTCTGCACCGGGGCCGACTCCGACGAATGCGTCGAGGGGGACTGGTCGGATATCCTCTTCTAGCTCCTCACTCCCACTCGATCGTCCCGGGCGGCTTCGACGTACAATCATAGACCACCCGGGTTACGCCCCGGACCTCGTTGCAGATCCGCGAGGATACCCGATTGAGGAACGACCACGGGACCTCGGTCACGCTCGCCGTCATGCCGTCCTGGGAGTTGACCATCCGGACCGCGATGACTTCCTCGTAGGCACGGCCGTCGCCCTTCACGCCGACCGTCTTCACCGGAAGGAGCACCGTAAACGCCTGCCAGGTGCTGTCGTAGAGCCGGTGCTCCTTTAGTTCTTCGAAGAGGATCTGGTCCGACTCCTGGACCTTCCGGATCGATTCGCGGTGGAGCTCGCCGAGGACCCGGACCCCGATGCCCGGGCCCGGGAACGGGTGCCGGTAAACCCACTCGGGCCTGAGGTTTAATTCGAGGCCCATGGCGCGGACCTCATCCTTAAACAGGAACCGGAGCGGCTCGAGGAGCTTCAGGTGCATCCGCTCGGGGAGGCCTCCGACGTTGTGGTGGGACTTGATGGTGACCGACTTTCCGCCCTTCTTATGCGGCGAGATCGACTCGATGACGTCGGGGTAGAGCGTCCCCTGGAGGAGGTAGTCGAACTTGATCCCGTGGGAGCGCTCGAACTCGTGGACCTTCTGCTCGAAGACGTCGATGAACGTCTTGCCGATGATCTTCCGCTTCGCCTCCGGATCCCTGTGGCCCTGGAGGGCGGCGAGGAAGAGCTCCTTCGCGTCGATGACCTCGATGTTCAGCGAGGTGTTCTCCTGGAGGAGCTTGATGTGGTGGAGGTCCTGCGGCCGGAGGAGTCCGTGGTCCACGAAGAAGCAGTAGAGGTCGCCGCCGATCGCCCGCTGCGTGAGCGTCGCCGCGACAAGCGAATCGACGCCGCCGGAGAAGGCGCAGAGGACCTTCGCCCCCTTCACCGCCGTCACCTCTTCGAGCGAGGTCTCGAGCATGGTCTTCGACGACCAGTCCTTCTCGAGCCGGGCGAGGTCGTTCAGGAAGAAGCCGAGGACGTCTTTCCCGTGGATCGTGTGATGGACCTCCGGGTGGAACTGGAGGCCCAGGATCGGCCTCGCAGCGTGGCGGATCCCGGCCACGAGGCCGTTCTCACTCTGGAAGATGAGCGAGAAGTTCTCGGGGAGCTTCGATACGTGATCGGAGTGGCTCATCCAGACGTCCGACTCGGCCGGGAGGCCCGGAACGTGAAAGCCGGGCACGCAGCGGAGCTTCGCCAGCCCGTACTCCCCCTGGACGCCCTTCTCCACTTTCCCCCCGAAGAACTGCCCCATAACCTGCATCCCGTAGCAGATGCCGAGGACCGGAAGCTTCGGGTCGGCGAAGAACGGACCGTAGTCCGTGGTGTCTTCGAACACGCTCTGAGGACCGCCCGAGAGCACGAGGGCCTTCGGCCTTCCCGCGCGCAGGCGCTCGAGGCCTTCCTCGACGGTGATGATCTCGGAGGTGTAGCCGAGCTCACGGAACTTCCGGGTAATGAGTTGGGTATACTGGGAACCGAAGTCAACGATCCAGATAGCGCTTTTCATTGGTTAAACCTGGCGATAGTTAGGCGCTTCCTTCGTGATGATCACATCGTGGGGATGCGATTCCTTGAGGGAGGCAGCGGTGATTTTGATGAACCTGGCGCGCTCGCGGAGGGAGCGCATGTCCGGCGCGCCGACGTATCCCATTCCGGAGCGGATCCCGCCCATGAGGTGGAACAGGTTGCTGGCGAGGGAGCCGCGGTAGGGCACCTGGCCCTCTATCCCTTCGGGGACGAGCTTCGAGACCTCTTCCACGGCGCTCTGGCCGTAGCGGTCCTTCGAGCCCTTCTCCATGGCGCCGAGCGAGCCCATGCCGCGGTACATTTTGTACGCCCGGCCCTGGTAGAGAACCATCTCCCCGGGGGCCTCGTCGGTCCCGGCGAAGAGCGAGCCGATCATGACCGAGCTGGCGCCGCCGGCGAGGGCCTTGACGATGTCTCCCGAATACTTGATGCCGCCGTCGGCGATGAACGGGACCCCCGCCCTTTCGCATACCCCCCGGCAGTCGAAGATCGCCTGCATCTGCGGGACGCCGATCCCGGCGATGACCCGCGTGGTGCAGATCGAGCCCGGACCGATGCCGACCTTGATGCCGTCGACGCCGGCGGCGATGAGGTCCTCGCAAGCCTTCGCCGTGGCGACGTTACCGGCGACGACGTCGACCGCCGCGCTCATTTTCTTAATCGTCTTGACCATCTCGATCACGCCCTTCGAGTGGCCGTGGGCCGTGTCGACGACGATCGCATCGACGTGGGCCGCGATCAGGGCCTCGACGCGCTTGAGCTCCTTGTCGGAGACGCCGCAGGCGGCGGCGACGCGGAGGCGCCCGTATTGATCCTTGTTCGAGTTCGGATAGGCGATCGTCTTCTCGATGTCTTTAATGGTGATGAGACCGCAGAGCTTTCCCTGAGCGTTCACTACGGGGAGCTTCTCCACCCGGTGGTGCTGGAGGATCTCCTTGGCCCGGGCGAAGCTCGTTCCCTCGGGCGCCGTGACGAGCTTCTCCGTGGTCATCACGTCCCGCACCTTCTTCGAGTGGTCGGTCACGAACCGGAGGTCCCGGTTCGTGATGATGCCGACGAGGCACGAGTCCTGATCCACCACCGGAAAGCCGGAGATCTTGTAT
>JBILTI010000251.1:0-4097 GCA_044371595.1 Bacteriovoracaceae bacterium | reverse complement strand
GTCACCGGGGCGGTCATGGCGATCTTCTCGCTCTCAGCGGGCGCCTGGGTCACCGGCGCGGTCATCTGAATCTTCTCCCGCCGCGCGTTCTTCCCAAAGATGTAACCGGCGAGGATCTTAAAGCCGGCCTTCTGGGACTCCTCGAAGTCTCCCTTAACCGTAGTCTGGGCGACGACCTGCGGCGCGTAGGTCCGGATCTCGAACTTTCCGGACGAGGAGAGGACCTGATACTTCGGCGTCTCCTCGGTGCGGATTCCGACCAGCGAGCAGCCGCACGAAACGAGGAGCGCAAAGCAGAGAACAAACGGTGATCGATGCATGCCGGACCTACGGGAGAACAACGAGCTGGCCGCCGATGTGCGCCGGGTGCATGTGACACTTCATCGGGAAGATCCCGTCCTTATGGGCCTTGAAGGTCACGACTTCCTTCTTCCCCTTCTTCACCACCTTGGTGATCTTGAAGTCCGGGATGAAGAAGCCGTGGTCGCCGGAGGGAACGTTATTGATCAGCGTCAGTTCGACGTCGTCGCCTTTCTTAACGACGATCGTGCCGGGGAGCCACTGCTTCACAGTCGACGGCTTGCCGTCGACGAGCGCGCCTTCGGTTTCGTAGTTTACGAGCGTCAGGGCGCGGCTTTCGGCGAGCGCGGAGAAGCTAAAGAGGAGGGAGATCGACCAGGCCAGGGATTTCATAGAGTCTCCTTTTTGACGTAAAATTAAGCCTTTCAATTGTTAATCAGCTTCTAAAGCTTTACAATAAAAAACGGTTTTTATAATAATGATGTCTCACGAAACTATTAATCAGACAGAATTTCGAAAAGGATGAGTTATGGGATTTGGACGTAAGAGCAAGGCCGTTAAAATGTCTCGCCGCAAAGGCCAAGAGAAGAAAAAGGCCAAGATCAAGGCGAAGATCGCCGCCGCTAAGACCAAGAAGAAGTAAGCTAGAACTTCAACGTCGGCATGAATGGCCCAAGAGAGATTTCTTTTGGGCCAATCACGTGCATCAAAATGCGGATCTTCTCCCGCATCGTTTCCGCCTCCATCACCGCCTTCTTAATGCTAAATTCATCCACCAGAAACACAGTACAGTAATTGACCAGTAGCTCGGGGTCATCCAGGGTGTTCGAAAAAGTTTCCCGCTGCACGGGGTCCGGCAGGAAGTGCAGCGCCCAGCGCTCGAGGAGCGTCTTAAAGCTTTCGAGCTCGATCGAGAAGGAGTCGTCGAGGGACAGCTCTTCCTCGAGGGGTTTGTAGTAGTAGATCTTGTACGGGTCTTCGGCCTCGAACTCCGTCAAGCGGCACTTGATGGTCCCGGTGATGTAGATGTCCATCCGCCCGTCGGGGTACGTCGAGAGGATGTGCGGGAGACCTCCGACGCAGATCTCCCCCTGGTAGAGGTTCGAGGCGTAGTACGGCACGATCGCGATGGGGATCTGCATCGCCAGGGCGTCGCGGACCATCTGCCGGTAGCGCGGCTCGAAGATGTGATACGGGAGTGTCACCTTCTTGAAGAGAACGGAGTTCGTAAGGGGAAAGAGAAAAACCTTATTATCCATATGCTGTATCTACCCGCGATCGGTTCACTTTTTCAAGATACACCCGCGGGTCCCCGGGTCCAACGGGTCAGACGAATCTTTGCCCACGCTTCACCCCGGCCCTGTAACCCTCCGAACTTGGCCTTGGACTTCGGCGGAATTATTCCCTAGAATTTTAGCAAACCCTTTTCATCGGAGGAAACTGTGAAGAACCATTACCGGCTCCTGCTGGGTCTCGTCCTCGGCATCGTCCTCGGCACCGTCGCCCACGGGTACCAGGACCGGGCCTGGCTCGGGTTCCTGAACACGAACCTCATGGTTCCGGTCGGCCAGGTCTTCCTGCGGCTCCTCTTTATGATCGTCGTTCCGATGGTCTTCTCGGCGCTCGTCCTCGGCGTCTTCGACCTCGCCCGGCACCAGGGCGTGGGCCGCGTCGCGACCCGGACGCTGTTCTACACCGTCGTCGCGAGCACGTTCTCGGTGCTGATCGGCGTGGGCCTTGTGAACTTCTTCCGGCCCGGCGAGGGCTTCGCCGTCGACCGCTCGGTCTTCGAACCCTCCCGCGAAAACGTCGCTACGATCGCCGCCAACGCGAAGGCTTCGAAGGGTGCGGCGGAGGCGCTCGTGAACGTCATCCCGAAGAACCCGATCGACGCGGCCGTCCGGGCGCTCGACGGCGAGATGCTGTCGCTCATGTTCTTCGCCCTGTTCCTGGGCTTCGCCTTCAACCTCTATCAAAGGTCCTCGGGAAAGGCCGAGCTCGCCGTGATGGGCCTCCTCGACGAACTCTTCCAGGCCTCGCTGAAGATCGTCGAGGTCGCGATGAAGATCGCCCCGTTCGCCGTCTTCGGCATCGTCTTCAACACGGCCTTCAAGTTCGGCCTCGAGATCTTCGAGTCGCTCCTCTACTTCTCGGCTGTTGTGGTCGGGGGCCTCTTGTTCCAGCAGTTCGTCGTCTACTCGCTCCTCCTGAAGTTCGTGGCGAAGCGCTCGCCGTGGGCGTTCTACGCGGGCTGCCGCGACGTCCTCCTCTACGCCTTCTCAACCTCGTCGTCGAACGCCTGCCTCCCGAAGTCGATCGAAACCGCGGAAACGAAGCTGGGGCTCACGCCGGCGATCTCGCGCTTCGTCCTGACGGTGGGGGCGACGGCCAACCAGAACGGCACGGCCCTCTTCGAGGGCGTCACGGTCCTCTTCCTGGCGCAGGTCTTCAACGTCGACCTCACGATGGCACAACAGTTCCAGGTGGTCCTCATGTGCATCATCGCCGGGATCGGCACGGCCGGAGTCCCAGGCGGGTCGCTCCCGCTCATCATGATCATCATGAACGGCGTCGGGATTCCGGCGGAGGGGATCGCGCTGATTCTCGGCGTCGATCGGTTCCTCGACATGTGTCGGACGACGCTCAACGTGAGCGGTGACCTCGTGATCGCGGCCCTGGTGGACGAGAAGGCCCCGGTCTAGAAGGAAAGCTCCTCACAGGTGAAGAGCACCGGACACGCCGGCGATTCGCTCGCGCCCTTAATCGGGAGCGGGAACGCGGATAAGAAATAAATCCCCTCCGGCACGTGAGCGAGCTCGAGGCACTCGAGGATGATCCCGCGGGCGAGGAGCGTCTTGTGTACGGGCCGCTCGGGGGAGCCCGGGCGGTGATCGCTCGACTTCCAGGTCGTTCCGAAAAGGGTAAAGTTCGGAAGGTCCGCGAGGTGGCGGGCCGCCTCCGGTGAGAGCGTCAGCACAGAGGCGGGATCGTGGTATCCCGCGGACGTCTTCGGCGTCACGGCGGTGGTGAGGAGAAGCTTCCCCGGAAACTCCCTCCCCGCGAGCACGCGCCCGAGGTTCGCGCGGAGCTCGTCGGCGCTCACCTCCCAGTGCGGGTGATAGCGGTCCCCCGGAAGCTTCACGACGACCGCGGGCCCGAAGAAATGTGCGGGTCTCTGGAGATAATGGTCTAGCGAGCGGCCCCCCTCGACGACGTGGGTCTCGGCCTCGACGTGCGTGAGGCTGTGAGAGTTTAAGATGTGCGTGTCGTAGTTCACCGGGGTAAGGGCGCCGGGCCGGATCGCGTAGAGGTTCTCGCGCCGGTAGGCGCTGGCCTCGCCCCAAAGGGCGGGGGTCGTTTCGGAGATCATCTGAGCGATAACGTACGGCATGCTTAAGCTCCCGGTGCTAAGTCTCGGCAGGACCGTTAATCCTTTTAGGAATAAACCCCCTAAAGATTGACCCCTACCCTCCGATGAGACAAGTACTAAATTTATTTTATTAGGAATGACGATGAGAACACTCACGCTGGCAATCCTCCTCCTGTCCGCTCCTGTCCTCGCCGAGGACGTAAACTGCGAACAGAACCTCTCCGGTCAGGCGGCGCTCTCCCCGGTGATCGCCGTGGCGCAGATGGCGGCCTCGGGAACGTGCCCGAATGCGCGGCGGCTCCGGCACATCTGCATGAGCATCGACGACCGGGTCGAGGATCCGCAGCCGTTGGCGTCGCACTACAAGTTCGAATACGAACGGATGATCCTCGAGGGGGCCTGCGTGAACCTCCAGAGCGATTCGAGA
>JBILTI010000439.1:0-2633 GCA_044371595.1 Bacteriovoracaceae bacterium | reverse complement strand
CGAGCCGCTCGTCGAGGTAGCTCCAGTCGCAGTGGTCCAGGTCCCTGGGCGCCGCGAGCTCCCAGAGGCACGGGTACCGGAGCTTCCGGATCCCGAGCCCCCGGAAGAGGGCCAGGTCCGCGATCCGATGGTCGTGGCCGTTTTTTTCGCACTGATTGACGTAGCGGTCGCCGACCCGGTTAAGGGTACACTCGACGCCGCCCCACATCTCGAGCTCTTTCACTAGAGGGCCCCGTCGGCGCTCAGCGGCAGGGGATGAACGATCCGCGCGCCGTCCCGGCGGGCCTTCGGCCGCGAGACGGCGAGCTCGAGCGCCGACATCTTCCGGAAGGTGATGTCCCAGGAGTTATCCCGGAGATAGTGGTCGACGCGGTCGAGCCACTCCGGCGACCGGCGCTCGGCCATGGCTAGGTCGATCGCGTCAATAAAGTCCTCCGGCGCGTCGGCGATGTGAACGAGGCGCTGCTGCTGATAGGGATAGATGACGTCGCGGATCGACGTCGAGACGACGGGTCTTCCGGCGGCGAGGAACTCCGGCGTCTTCGTCGGCGAGATGTAGCGGGTGGCCTCGTTCAGCGCGAACGGCATCATGGCGCAGTCCCAGCTCGCGACGTAGAGCGGGAGCGCGTGGTAGTCTTTCTTTCCCAAGTAGTGGATGTTCTCCCGTAGCGGGAGCGACGCCGGGTCGATCTTCACAACAGGCCCGATGACGACGAACTGATAGTCGGGACGCAGGTCGGCGATCTGGAGCAGGAGCTCGTGGTTGAAGCGTTCGTCGATGACGCCGTAGAACCCGATCCGCGGATGCGGGATGTCGATCTGGTCGTCGGGTTCGACGAGCTTCTGCCGCGCCTGGGAGAAGTGGTGGGCGTCGATACTGCTCGGAAACGGGTGGATGTTATGGTGTGCGTGCTTCTTCGCCTCGTAGAGTGACTGGCCCCCGGTGAAGACCAGGTCGGCCCGGGTCAGCAGCTCTGCTTCCATATTAATGAGCGACTGCGGGGCGCCCCTAAAGAGCGAGAGTTCGTCCATGCAGTCGAAGATCGTTGACCGGGGTTCCAGGTGCCGCGTGAACCCCAGCGCCATCGGCGTGTAGTACCAGAGCGCATAGTCGATGACCTCCTCCTCGTAGACCAGCTCGTCGACGAGATCCGCCATGGCCGCCTCGAGCTTCGCCGGGTCGATGTTGGCCGGGAGGTAGGGGACGACGACGAGGACGTTCTCCGGCGTCTCCCGGAGGCGGAGCCGCGGAACCTCCGTCATTCCGAAGACGGGTTCTTCGAAGTAGAAGACGCGGCGGTGCTTGGCGTGGCGGGATAAGAGATGCTGGGGACGTTGAAACACGAAGTCCCAGCGCAGGTGGGAGAAAACTAGGAGATCAGTTGTGTCACAGATTGTGTTCATCGCGGCAACTCCAGAATGGGCAAAGGTTAAATGCACGAAGGAAAAGCTCGGCCTCTTGACCGACGACGGTTATGCCAGCCGGGTGCCAACGGTCCGGCGAGGGACGGAGGCACGGCTTTTGAACGATCGAGGGAACAACAAGACCGCGGAGCTGATTTTCCAAGGGGCGAACGGATGATGAGAGAGGCAAGATTGGACGACGCCGGGGCAAATCACCCGAGGAAAATATTTCGCCGGGATAAGTGGATGTCGCTCAACGGCGAGTGGGACTTCGCGTTTGATAACGAGCAGAAGTTTATCACGCCGCAGGAGGTGCAGGCGTGGGACCGGAAGATCATCGTTCCCTACGCCCCCGAAACCCGCGCGAGCGGCGTCGACGACCAGGGCTACCATCACCGCTGCTGGTACCAGCGGCGCTTCGCGGTCGCGCGTACCGAGGCGCGGCTCATCCTTCACTTCGGCGCCGTCGACTACGAGGCCCGGGTCTGGCTCAACGGCTTCTTCTTGGGAGGCCACGAGGGCGGCCACACGCCGTTTAGCTTCGACGTCACAGACTACCTCCGGGACGGCGAGCAGGTCCTCACCGTCTGCGCCGACGACGACCCCCTGGATCTAACGAAGCCCCGCGGAAAGCAGGACTGGCAGAAGGATCCGCACAGCATCTGGTACCCCCGCACGACGGGGATCTGGCAGACCGTCTGGCTCGAGGAGGTGGGCGAAACCTTCATCGGGCGTTTCCGCTGTTCGCCCCTCCTCGAGCGGTGGGAGATCGGCTGCGAGGTCTTCGTTAAGGGGAACTGCGACGAGGAGATGGAGCTCCGGGTGACGCTCTCCTGCGGATCCCAGATTCTGGCGAAGGACCGGTACGCGGTGATCCACAAGGAGGTTCACCGGCGGATCGCCCTGTCGGATCCCGGGATCGACGACTTCCGGAACGAACTCCTCTGGAGTCCGGAGAAGCCGACGCTCATCGACCTGACCCTCGAGCTCTGGTGCGGCGACCGGAAGCTCGACCACGTTCATTCCTACACCGCGCTCCGCTCGGTGACCTATAACCGCGACCGGTTCCTGCTGAACGGGAGACCTTACTACATGCGCCTCGTGCTGGATCAGGGGTACTGGCCCGAGACCCTGATGACGCCGCCGGACACCGCGGCGATCCAGAAGGACATCGAGCTCGTCAAGGCCGCTGGCTTCAACGGGGTCCGGAAGCATCAGAAGATCGAGGA
>JBILTI010000250.1:0-4108 GCA_044371595.1 Bacteriovoracaceae bacterium | reverse complement strand
AGCGACCAAAAGCGTGCCATCTAGTAGTAGTCCTTCGGAAGATCGAAAAGTACGAAATTAATCCGAAGGACTACTACTAGATGGCACGCTTTTGGTCGCTCTGTTTAATGATGGCCACCCTGATCATCGTCGATCAGCTCACGAAGGGGGCGATCCAGACGAGCCTCTACTACGGGCAGACGATCCCGGTGATCAAAGGGTTCTTCAGCATCGCCTACGTCAAGAACACCGGCGCCGCCTTCGGCTTCGGCGCTGGGGGCCCGGAGTGGTTCCGGCAGGTCTTCTTCCTGCTCCTTCCGGTAGTCTTCTGCGGCTGGATCTTCTGGCTCCTCGTCAAGACGATTAAAGGTCCGCTCTACCTGTCCCTGGCCTACGCGCTGATCATCGCCGGCGCGGTCGGAAACCTCATCGACCGGTTCAGCCTCGGCTACGTCGTGGACTTCCTCATGTTTTACTGGAAGGACGAAGCGAACCACTTCCCGGCCTTCAACGTCGCGGACAGCTGCATCACCGTGGCCGCGGGGCTCCTGATCATCGACTTCTTCATCCACGCGAAGGCGAAGAAGGCTTCGGTGGAACATGCTTCCGATCCTGTATCACGGCCCTGAGCTTACGCTCTATTCCTACCCGCTGCTGATGGGCCTGGGCTGGGGCGTCGCCTACCAGGTCTATTTCGCCGCGCTCGACGCCCGGATCCCGCGCTGGAAAGGGCAGGTCCTGTTCTGGGGGATCTTCCTCTCGGCCTGGGTCGGCGCGAAGCTCCTCTTTTCGTTAACCGCGCCGGCCGCGGGGTCGCTCCTCGGAACCGTTTCCTTCTGGACCGGCGGGGGCTTCGTCTTCTACGGGGGCTTCCTCGCGGGGGCGCTCTTCCTCCTGCTCTGTCGCTTCGCGGATCCGCGCCTACGGGCCGACGACCTCTGGCCCGTGCTTCCGGCGCTCGCCCTGGGCCACGGAATAGGGCGCATCGGCTGCTTCCTCGCGGGGTGCTGCTTTGGCCGGGAAACCGAACTTCTCTGGGGAATTCACCTCCACGGCGCCGATCGCCACCCCACGCAGCTGATCGAGGCCCTGGCCCTTATCGGTCTTGGCACATACCTCCTCCGCTCTCGTCGACCCCGGGGGGAACTTTTCCTCCGATACCTCATCGTCTACGGCGTGGTTCGGCTCGCCATAGAAGGCCTCCGGGGTGACGCCATCCGGGGCAGCTGGGGGCCCCTGACACCCTCTCAGTGGATCTCCCTTGGGTTGATCGTTACGGGCTTCCTGCTAGACTTTAAGTCCTTGAAAAAAGGCTCGCCCTTCAAACTCCACTAAACTAGTCAAGTTTTTGGCCCGGACTACCGATAGGTAGCTAAGTTTTAATCAGGAGCCTTAGCTTGGATTTACCGATTGAGCAGCCACGGAACCTCCGCCACCGAAGCCACTACAAGATCTACGTACTGGCCTTCTTCCTCTTCTCCACCGTTCTCGTGACGTTCTGGGGTCTCCGCTTCTACGCGGACGGCTTCGGTGTCACCGTCGCGCAGAGCGGGGGCGAGCTGATCCTGAGCTCGCTGTACTTCGCCGTCTCGGGAGTGTTTTACTTCTTCTGGTTAAAGTTTCGGCTCAAGAAATCGATCCAGGTCTTCCCGGACCACCTTCTGGTCCACGGCCAAACCAAGGAGACGATCGCCTACGCCGACATCGAGAGCGTCAACGTCGTCTGCTGGTCGATCTTCTACGTGGTCATGAAGGGTGGGACGAAGCACTTCTTCAGCTCGAGCTTCGAGCGCGCCGACTACATCTGGGAGGGCATCAACCGGGCCCGGCCCGAGCTCATTCCGACGGCGCAGTTCGAAACCTACCGGATCAAGCTAGTCCAGTACGACCACCATCAGAAACGGAAGGAATGGTTCTTCAAGCACAGGATGATCGACATCTTCAACTGGCTCGTCCTCCCGGTGATGTTCGTCGCCCTGGCCTTCCTGTTCCAGTCGCAGGCGGTGGAGATCCATAGTGAGGGCCCGTACTTCTTCCGGCTCCTGATGTTCGCACTCCTGATCCTCGTCGCGACGGCGTTCGCGTACTCGATCGTCCTGAAGAAGCTCGTCTTCGACCGGACGATCTCCCGGCAGCTCGAGCGGTCCGAGCTCAAGGCGCGAGACCTCGAGTTCGAGGGGATGATCCTTCAACGCTCGAAGATGTTTCAGCTGGTCACCGCGACGCTCCTCTTCGGCTTCGTTGTCAAGTACGATCTGAACATGTTCTCCGTGAGCCGGGTGAAAGAAGACATCGCGAGCTTTAAGCTGAAGCGCGGGAACACGATCCTCATCGATAACCGTTACAACTGTCTCGCCTGCCGCTACAAGATCTCCGACGGGGACTTCGTGGTCTTCGGCCGCGGCACCATCGGCCAGGTCCTCGCCCTCGAGGGGGACATTGTCGGTCAGGTGAACCAGGACCGCCAGGGCCGGATGATCGCCTCGGAAAACGTCCAGGAGGTTCCGCGTCGCCACGTCGCGATCAAGGCGGCGAACGGCCGGGACATCGTCTTCGTAAAAATAGACGAGCTGATTGGTAAAATACAAAACTAGTGCGCATTCTCCCGAAGCCTATAGAATAAAAAGAGTTTTACCTCATCCAATTCTATAGGAGCGTTACATGAAGTTTGCTCAGCTGTTTTTACTCATCCTTGCCTTCCTCGTGATCTCGCCGGCGAAGGCCGGCCTGCTCATCGAGCCGGTGGCCGGTTACTCGCTCGCGAAGCTCGATAGCGACGACAGCGATAACGCCGCGGGCGCTTCGTTCGGGGGCCGCCTCGGGTACCAGAACCTCGGCTTCCAGCTGGGCCTCGACTACCTCCGGAGCGGACTGGCGATCGATAACAACGACTACAAAGCCGACCTCGCGACGAGCGAGTTCGCGGGCTTCGTGGGCTTCGAGTTCCCGATCCTCCTCCGCGTCTACGCCGGCTACATTTTCCAGGCGACCGGGGCGACCAAGTACCGCACCGACGTTGGCCTGGGCGGCGGCGCCCAGACCTACGACCTCGAGTTCGACAAGGGCACGGGAACGAAGTTCGGCGTCGGCTTCACGGGCCTTCCGTTCGTCGACATTAACTTCGAATACCGGAAGGGTAAGCTCACCGACGGGAAGCTCGGATCGATCGACGTCGAAGACGCGGACTACAGCGCCTTTATGGTGGGCATCTCGCTCCCGTTCGTGCTCTAGTTTGAGAATTAAAGAGAATAAAAAAGGCTCCGAATGAAGTGAGCCCCAGATTTCGGACTGGTTAATAAAAGAGACTGTTCAATAAAACCCCTGCTTCGGCAGGGGTTCTTTTTTGTAAACCCCATTGGGGTCTTTCGTTGTTATAACGATCCACGTAGATCCTCAAGTTCTTATCCAACTCATCGATCGTTTTGTAGGCCCTGTAGTGCACCTCGTCCTTCAAATGACCAAAAAAGCTTTCGATCGGGGCGTTGTCCAGACACGCCCCCTTCCTCGACATCGATTGCTTGATTCCATGGTCGCTAAGTAAGTTCCTAAAACGACGGTGGGTAAACTGGAACCCCTGGTCGGAATGGAGAATGACGTGCCTTCTAAGTTCCGGCGGTAGTTTACTTAGGTAATCCCGGACCGAATTCAAAACCAACTCCATCGAAGGCCCAGCGCCAACATCAAATGCGACGATCTCGGCAGTGTTCGTATGCTTCATGGCGAACATGAATGCCCTTTGTCCACCTCGGATTCTGAACTCCGTGAGATCCGCTGATAAGAGGATCGCATTCGGGTCCGTAAAGTTCCTGCGAACGAGATTCGAGACAATCGCGTTCTCTGGTCCGATTTTCTGGATCGCACGAAACTTGCCGGCTTCCGGATGCGCGAGACAACGCCATACTGTCTTTTAATCCTCCGGACCTTCTTTACGTTGATGACCTGCCCGTGCTTTCGCTCGAACGCCATCTTGGGCCGCCGGTTCCCTTTGAGCTGCTTGCCCTCCTCGTGCAGCTCATCCTCCGTCGGTATACGTTCCGGACGAGTCAAAAAGGAATAGAATCCACTCCGCGATACCCCGGCGTACCCGCAGAGGAGGGAAGCCGGGAGCGTGCCTCGCTTGGCCATCGCC
>JBILTI010000249.1:0-4113 GCA_044371595.1 Bacteriovoracaceae bacterium | reverse complement strand
ATCGCCCGCACAGGCGCCCGGGCCACCTCCGGCCGCGTGCCGGGACGAGGGACCTTCGGGGTCACGGCCTCGACCGGGAGGTCGGCCCGTCCGCCGCCGATCGCGAGGTCGCTCAGGCTCACGTTCTCGGGGCCCTTCGGCTTCGGCGCTCCGGCGTCGAAGACGCCCTCCATCGGCCTCAGGTGCGGATGCTCCACCTTCGCCGTCTTCACCCGGCGGATCTTGAGCTTAACCGGCTCATCCTTCGGAAGGTCCGCGAGCGTGAGCCCCGGAACTCCGTCTAGGGCCAGGAGGAGGACGTGCAGGGCAAGCACCGTGACGACGATCACGGGGAAGGTAATCCGCAGCTTAACCTGTATCTCCTCACCCCTCAGATGAGACTCCTTTGCTCAAGCATTATCCTAGCACCTTGTGTCTGAAAGAATCAAACACTGTGGCACGTTCGGCAAGAGATTACTACCGAAACGCCGTGCTCGGATAAATGTTTCCCAACTTGACTCAAGTAGTGGTGAAAAGAGACAATAGATTTGGTCGTGGTAAGCCGCCGTATCAACAAGGACGTTCCCCCGCTATGAAAAAAATACTCAGCCTGTCCCCTTCGAAGATATACCTCGTCTGCACGCTGTCGATGTTCTCGACGCTCGGGGCCTTCTGGCACCACCAGGTCAACCAGACGCAGCTCGACCGGCTCAACGTGCTGAACCAGGGGGTCGGGACCTGTTTCAACCGGATCTCGCAGACCTTCACGGCGATGATGATCAAGGACATCCAGTCGCCGTACCTCAACCGCGGCTTCATGGGCCTCTCGGACGAGTGCCTGAACGAGACCATCAAGGGCATTAACCCCTTCAAGAAAAACGTCGGCAAGGGCTACGAGACGCTCAACCAGCTGATCTCCGAGGTCCACTGGTTCCACGAGAAGGTCTCGAAGCTCCACGGGCCGCTGCTGGCGAACCCCGCCGCGCCGACGGCGCTGGGCCCGCTCACGGACCGCTTCGGTAAGATGGAAACCTACAAGATGGGCCTCGTCGACGAGATCGACGCGGCTTCGACGCAGCTCCGGAACGTCCAGATGAACGACGAGCTCCTCATGGGCTCGGGCCTCATTCTCTTCGTTCTGGCGCTCACGCTCCTTTCGCTCCAGGACTTTAACCGTAACCAGCTAAAGAAGGAGATCGAGCGCGAGGCGCTGAACTTCCTCAAGGCCGGGAACTCGAACGTCGGGGCGCTCGTGGACCAGCTCGTCGATCGGGCGCTCGTGGGCCAGGGCCTGCCGGTCACGGCGCAGATCTTCCGCGACTACCACGGCAACCTCCTCGAGAAGATGGCGTCGACGAAGACCGCCGAGGGCGAGGCGCCGACTCGGACCGCGAAGGTCTCGGAGGTTACCGCGGTCGCCGCCGAGGCCGAGCTCGACGCCGGACCGGTGACCCCGGCGTACAAGACGTCGCTGAAGGAAGTCCTGGTCGCGATCCAGAATCTCCACCCGAAGGACACGATCCACATGGCCGACGTCCGCGACGTCCAGCTCAACGTCCCATACGAGGCGTTCGAGCAGATGCTGAACTCCGCGGTTAACCAGCTCGCCGCTCGGAAAAGCGAGCACAAGAAGATCATGATCGGAAACCAGATTCACTCGGACAAGTCCGTCGTCAACCTATTCCTCGGCGGCAGCACGTTCAACGCCTCCGAGCTTGAGTTCGCGCAGGGCGGGAAGACGGTCCTGGGCGACGCGATCGACATGAACCTCGTGATCCTCCGGGAAATGGTCTCCGAGTCTGGCGCCCAGTGGCACCTCGAAAACAAGGTCGACCGGAACGGGAACATCACCGGAATGAACATCCGCTTCACGCTCAACCGCACTCCGAAGGAACGCTCGAAGCTCGTCTCCGTGATGAAGGGGAAGAAGAAGGACCTCACACGCGAGCTGATGAACTAGCGACGCCGTCGCCCGCCTAGAATTCTAGGAGGAAGGTCACGGGCCCGTCGTTGACGAGGGAAACCTTCATCGACGCCCCGAAGATCCCTTCCTTGACGGCGAGGCCCCGGGCGCGGAGTTCGCGGTTAAAGAGGGCGTATTTCAGCCGGGCCTCCGGCGGGAGCATGGAGCGTTCGAAGCTCGGGCGGTGACCCCCGGAGCCGTCCCAGCTCAGGGTAAACTGGCTCACCGAGAGGACTTCGCCACCGACGGCGCTGACGTCGAGGTTCATCTTCCCGGCGGCGTCGTCGAAGATCCGAAGCCGGGAGACCTTGTCGACGGCCTTCGCGAGGGCCTCGTCGCTGTCGCCCTGCTCGAAGCAAACGAGGAGGAGGAGCCCGGTACCGATGGCGCCGACGACCTCCTGATCCACGGTGACGGTTGCCTCTCGGACCCGCTGGACGACGATCTTCACGGTTTCCTTCCGGGGAGAACGTTCAAGCGCATGGCGTTCATGATCGCGTCCTGAACCTGTCCCAGGAGCTCTTCGTAGATCGTCTTGAAGTCCTTGGTCGTTTCGATGATCTGCTTCAGGTCACCGAGGGCCGGGACGTGCACGGCCCGGAGGAGCTTCGACATCGGTACGCCGGCGGCGTGGGATAGGAGGAACTGGATAAAGAGGACTATCGGCTCTTCGGCGTGGAGCCGGACGACGGTCTTCCGCTCGTGCAGGAACTCGAGGGAGAACAGACGGAGGTCACCGTCGTGGGTGACCTTGAGCTGCGTCTCCGTCAGCGCCAGGTGGATGTCCGTCGGCACCGTTCCCTCGACGAATTCGATGAAGACGTCCTCGTTCTGCGGGTAGAGCGGCTTGGTCGGCGTGGCCACGAGCTGGGCCTGGATCACCGGGTTCACGAAGCTCACCTTCTGGCCCAGGCGGACGTCGCCCATCTTCCAGATGAGGCCCTGGAGCGTGCGTTCGAAATTCGAGAAGCGCGAGAGGGTATCGCAGGCGTAGCGCGGGAAGAGGTCCCGCGTGAGCTGATCGATGTGGGTGAACGTCCGCTGGATCTCCCGGGGCGCGGCCTCGAGGAGCTGGCCCTCGTTCAGGTCGAGGATCCGGAACGCCGACCGGAGGTGCTCCGGCAGCGGCTCCGTCTCCGTCAGGAACTTCGGGACGAGGAACTTCGCGAGGCCCCCCTTAACGAGGTTGTGGCCTCCGGTGAAGGTCAGGTTCGTGACCTGCTTCCCGACCGGCGTAAGGAAATAGTTCCGGAGGAGGTTCGGGTTGAGGCCAGGGATCTTCGGCAGGAGCTGGAAGTAGCTGCAGAGGGTTTCGCCGTAGTCCGAGTGGAGCGAGCGGAACGTGTCCATCGGGTGGATCTCGATGTTCGCGTCGCCGCCGCGGAAGTCGACGACGAGAAAGTAGGAGACGTCGCGCTTGAGCCCCAGGTTAAGGCCGTGCTCGGTCCGGAGGTTCTTCTCATCGGCGTGGAGCGAACGGATCTCGAATATCGTATCGAGCGGAACGCAGCTCTGAAGGAGGCCCTTGAAGTACGACGGGTGCGTGATCCGCGACGAGTCCTCGTTCGCCGAGTGGATCAGCATTCCGTTGACCACCGCCTCCTGGAAGAACTCGAGTCGGAACGAGTCCGGGAAGTCGAGCGACGCCATCGCCGGCACCTCCGCGAGGTGCGACAGGTAAAAGCTCCGGAGGTGCTCGGTCACGGCCGCGAACTGCTGGAAGTTCGAGAGCTCGGCGGATACGCGGAAATAGGAGCAGAGCTGGCGGTCCGACTCGGCCGTCGTCTTCCGGCGGAAGACGTAGACGTAGGAGCCGAGCTCGCCCTTGCCCTTCACGTTCTCGAAGTCGAAGATCGCCTCGGTCTTGAGTTCCCGGAGGACCGGCTCGAGGCGCTCACGGAGCGACGGAACGAAGAGCTTCTTCGACGAGAGCACGAAGAGGTAACCGTTCGGCTTCAGGTACTTCACCTGGTCGAGGATCTGGCCCATTAGGTAGTGCTGCGGATTGTTCTTCGGGAAGTGGCAGAGGTTCAGCACCACCCGGTCGTAGGTCGAGGCGTAGAACGGGTTGTCGCTGTCCTCGAGGAGGAGGCCCTGCTTGAGCTGCGCGTTCTTCCGGTTCCGGAAGTGGCCGCCCATGATCTTACAGATGTAGTCGATCGGCTTCTCGC